>NZ_JBSZJV010000010.1:0-156115 GCF_054188265.1 Stenotrophomonas sp. IS26 | reverse complement strand
ACGGCGCCCACGCGATCCACCACGCCCAGTAGAAGATCGTCCAGTCTGCCACCCATGTGCTGCCCGAGAACGGCGACATCCGCAGGCTCATCGTCACCAGTGAATTGAGGTAGGAACCGATCGTGGTGGTGAACGTATCGAAGATGAAGCCGGTCGGCCCGAGCACCAGGATCAGCGCCAGCAACAATGCCGCCAGGCCGAGGTTGAAGTTCGAGAGCCACTTGATGCCGCGGTGCACGCCACTGGTGGTGGAGGCCATGTACAGCACGAACGCCACCGCGATGATGGTCAACTGCACGGGTACCGAGGCCTGGATACCGAACACGCGCTCAAGGCCGGCCGCGATCTGGATCGTGCCGAAGCCCAGCGTCGTGGCCACACCGATCGCCGTGGCGACCACCGCGGCGACGTTGACCACCGTGCCCATCCAGCCGCGGTGATGCGCGCCGATGATCGGCTGCAGCAGATCGCTGATCAGCCCGCGGCCGTTGCGGTTGAACTGGAACCAGGCCATCGCCAGGCCGATCAGCGCATAGATCGCCCACGGGTGCAGGCCCCAATGGAAGAACGCATAGCGCATCGACGCGCGCGCCGCCTCCATGCTCTGCGGGGCCAGCCCTTCCGGTGGCTTCACGAAGTGCGAGATCGGCTCGGCCGCGCCCCAGAACACCAGGCCGATGCCCATGCCGGCGGCGAACAACATCGACATCCAGCTGGCGTTGGAAAAATCAGGCTCGGCATCCTCGCCGCCGATGCGCAGCGAACCGAAGCGGCCGAAGGCCAGGTACATCAGGAACGACAGCGTGATGAACACCACCAGCAGATACAGCCAGCCGGTACTGCGGATGATGGTGGACAGGCCGCTCTGGACGACCTCGTTGAAGGGGCCCGGCGCGAGGCCGGCGATCAGCACCAGCAGTGCGACCAGTGCGATGGAAATGCGGAACACCATGCTGGCGTGTCTCCGATCAGTAGGGGCGAGCCGAGGCTTGCAATCTCCAGCGGCGCAACGGCAACGACTGGGGCGGATCAAGCCGGTCGAGGCCGGTCAGTACGGACGTCAATGGCGTCGAGCAGAGCGCGGTGTGCACGCGATCGGGAGGCTACCCCCTGACCGCACCGCATACCGCGCTGCAGCATGGTAGTGCATGGCGTGTCGGTGCTCTGTTCACATGCACAGGCCGATCACGTTGGTGTGCGGCTTGGCGGTGCGCCCCTGCGCGCTGCTTTGTGCTCTAATTCGCCCCGAAGCGGGGGTACCGCGGCCCAGTGGCCAAGGTTGAGACAGTCCCTTCGAACCTGATCCGGTTGATACCGGCGTAGGGAAGCTTCGCATCTGCAGATGCATTGCGCCGTAGGGCCACCGTGCCCGGAGACCGCCCGCGATCCGTCCGTCGAGCGCCGCCGTTTCGTCCCTCCCATGCGAATCCCTCGCATAGAACCGCACAGTCCCTGTGCGGGGATTGAACCTAGGACGATGCCTTGATGAACGCACAGCTCTCCGCCCTGCAGCAACAGGCCCAGCAACTCTCCGAATCGGTCACGCGGCCGATTCCCGGCTCGCACAAGATCCACGTGCAGGGCTCGCGCAGCGACCTGCAGGTGCCGATGCGCGAGATCACGCTGACCCGCACGCCCACCTTGTTCGGTGGCGAAGAGAACGCGCCGGTCACCGTGTACGACACCTCCGGCCCGTATACCGATCCGGGGGTCGCCATCGACCTCTCCGCCGGCCTGCCCGCACTGCGCGCCGCCTGGGTGGCCGAGCGTGGCGATACCGAGGTGCTGGAGGGCCTGAGCTCGGTGTTCGGCCGCTCGCGTGAAACCGATGCCCGCCTGGATGCGGTGCGCTTCCCCGCGCGGTTGCAGCCACGCCGTGCACAGGCAGGCGCCAATGTCACCCAGATGCACTACGCACGCCGCGGCATCATCACGCCGGAAATGGAGTTCGTGGCGATCCGCGAGAACCAGCGCCTCGATGCGATCCGCGACGCCGCACTGCTGAAGCAGCATCCCGGCGAGTCCTTTGGTGCTTCGATCCCCAGGGTCATCACCCCCGAGTTCGTCCGCGATGAGATCGCCCGCGGCCGTGCGGTGCTACCCAACAACATCAACCACCCGGAAAGCGAACCGATGATCATCGGCCGCAACTTCCTGACCAAGATCAACGCCAACATCGGCAACAGTGCGGTGTCCTCGGGCATTGCCGAGGAAGTGGAAAAGCTGGTCTGGGCGATCCGTTGGGGCGGCGACACCGTGATGGACCTGTCCACCGGCAAGCACATCCATGAAACGCGTGAGTGGATCGTGCGCAACTCGCCGGTGGCGATCGGCACCGTGCCGATCTACCAGGCCCTGGAGAAGGTCGATGGCCGCGCCGAGGAGCTGAACTGGGCGATCTTCCGCGACACGCTGATCGAGCAGGCCGAGCAGGGCGTGGACTATTTCACCATCCACGCCGGCGTGCTGCTGCGCTACGTGCCGCTGACCGCCAAGCGCGTGACCGGCATCGTCTCGCGCGGTGGCTCGATCATGGCCAAGTGGTGCCTGGCCCATCACAAGGAGAACTTCCTCTACACGCACTTCGAGGACATCTGCGAGATCATGAAGGCCTACGACGTGACCTTCTCGCTGGGCGACGGCCTGCGCCCGGGCTGTATCGCCGATGCCAACGATGCCGCGCAGTTCGGTGAACTGGAGACACTGGGCGAGCTGACGAAGATCGCGTGGAAGCATGATGTGCAGACCATGATCGAAGGCCCCGGCCACGTGCCGATGCAGCTGATCAAGGAAAACATGGACAAGCAGCTGCGCGAGTGTGGTGAAGCACCGTTCTATACGCTGGGCCCGCTGACCACCGATATCGCGCCGGGCTACGACCACATCACCAGTGCGATCGGTGCGGCCATGATCGGCTGGTACGGCACCGCGATGCTCTGCTATGTCACCCCGAAGGAACACCTGGGCCTGCCCAACCGCCAGGACGTGCGCGACGGCATCATGGCCTACCGCATTGCCGCCCACGCCTCGGACCTGGCCAAGGGCCACCCCGGCGCGCAGGTCCGCGACAACGCGTTGAGCAAGGCGCGTTTTGAATTCCGCTGGGAGGACCAGTTCCACCTTGGGCTGGATCCGGAGAAGGCCAAGGAATTCCATGACGAGACGCTGCCCAAGGATGCGCACAAGCTCGCCCACTTCTGCTCGATGTGCGGCCCGCACTTCTGTTCGATGAAGATCACCCAGGATGTGCGTGACTATGCGGCGGGGCAGGGCCTGGATGCGCAGCAGGCGTTGGAGGCCGGCATGGCCGAGAAGTCCGCGCAGTTCCGGGATCTCGGGGCGCAGGTGTATCGCCAGGAATGAGGCGCCGGCCGTGGCGGGGCGCGCCGCCACGGCCATCATCCGCCGGCGGCGTGATTCCAGCTAAGCTCGGCGCGACCAGGCAGGGGCGGGGACGACGATGGCGATAGCACGCAGCACCAAATGGCTGGCCATCGCGCGCCGGCATCCCTCTGCCTGGCTGTTGGCCGTGCAACTGCTCGGCGTGCTGCTGTATCCGGCAATGGACGAGGCCGGCGCCAGTCGCGCGCTGTTTGGTGCGTTCGGCATCGCCGTGCTCGGCCTGGCCTTGTGGGTGGTACGGCGCAGCCCGCTCGGCATGTGGGTGGCGCTGGTGCTGGCGATCCCCTCGGTGGTGTTCTCCATCTCCGGTGCTCTGTTGGACCGCCCGGCGCTGGTCACCACTGCGCAGCTGCTCGAATGCCTGCTGTACTTCTATACGGCTGGCAGCCTGATCGCCTACATGCTGCAGGACCACAAGGTGACCCGCGACGAGTTGTTCGCGGCGGGGGCCACCTTCACGCTGTTGGCGTGGGCATTCGCCTTCGCGTTCGCGGTGTGCCAGCAGTGGTACCCGGGCAGTTTCGTGGCGACCAGCGAGAGCGAACTGCGGACCTGGATGGAGTTGCTTTATCTGAGCTTCAGCTTGCTGTCCGGGGTCGGCTTGAGCGATGTGGTGCCCATCCATTCACAGGCGCGCGCGCTGGTGATGCTGGAGCAGTTCGCAGGCGTGATGTACGTGGCTTTGGTGGTCTCGCGGCTGGTGGGACTGACCATGCTGACCCGTGCACGAAACTGAATAAAACATAAAAAATTCGCGCCAGAAGGCGCGAATGTTGACGCAATTTATGTGAATTCATCGGCGAGAGAGAGCCTGTTGTCGGCCGCACGCACAGGCGCGGTTAACCGGCATAGGCTAGTATTCGCGCGCCTCGGTGGTTTTGCGGTTTGCGCCGATGGCGTGTGCGGAATCTGGCGGTTCGTCTGGCGGTATCTATTGCGGCGACCGTGTGAATTCCAGTGGTTTTTTGTATTTTCCTCGTGTCCTGGATGATCAGCAACGACAGTGAGCGCCCTTCCGCCGATGTGATTCAGATCGGCGATTTCATCGTCACTCTCTCCTCGCGGGAAGTGATGAGCGAAGGCATGCGTCGTCCACGTCGACTGACACCCAAAGCATTGGGTGTTCTCAAGGCGCTGCTGCGTTCTCCAGGGGCGGTGGTCACCCGCGATGAATTGTTCGCGGAGGTCTGGCCGGACACGCTGCCGACCAACGACGTGCTGACCCAGGCGGTCACCCAGCTGCGCAAGGCCTTCGCCACTGATGACGATGCGGCCGAACCCTATATCGAGACCATTGCCAAGACCGGTTACCGCCTGCTGATGCCGGTCAGCGTGGTCGAGGATGCCGCACCTGTGTTGCTGCTCGAGCCCGAGCTGCAGCCGGCCTCCACGGGCGTGCTCGCCGCCGCGCACGTACCGGCGGCACTGCCGCATGCGCGGCCTCCGCAAGACCCGATCAAACGCCGTCGGCGGCGCATTCGCCGCTACGCGGTGATGGTCGTCGGGCTGGTGATGCTGGTGGCGCTGCTGGTGATGGCAGCCCTGCTGATGCAACGCGATCCGCCGGCCTCAGCGGTCGAGGCCGCGGTGGAGGATGGCACGCGGGTGATTGGTAGTCCTCAACGCCCGTATCGCCTGATTACCGCCACGGCAGGATTTGAAACCTATCCCACGCTGTCTCCGGATGGGTCGCAGATCGCCTATGAAGCCGATGTGCCCAGCCGACCGGGCAGCGTCATCAAGGTGCAGACCTCCGGTAACACGCCGGCACGCCTGCTGGTCGAGCCGCCCCCAGGCATGTCCGACCGCTTCCCGAGCTGGTCGCCCAATGGCCGTGAGATCGCGTTCGCCCGGTTCGGTCCGGCCGAAAGCTGCGAGGTGCTGATCGCCAGTGCGACGGGTGGGGCGGTGCGTCACGTGACCCGTTGCGACGGCACTGAGCTGCTCAGCTTCGACTGGACCCCGGATGGTCGCGGCCTGGTCTTCGGCTCGCTGTCCGGCCGGTATGCGCAGCGCGGCATCCGCACCCTGGACATCGCCAGCGGACGCTGGCAGCCGCTCCAATACGATATAGGCAGCGACAACTTCGAATATGCCCCGCGGTACTCGCCGGATGGGCGCTGGATCGTGTTCGTGCGCAATCCGCAGATCGGCGATCTGTGGCGCATGCCGGCTGGGGGGGGCAGCCCGGAGCAGCTGACCGATGACTCGGCGGAGATCCGGGGCTGGGCCTGGCGCGGCGACAGCCGCCATATCGTGTTCGGCCGCCGGGTCGACAGCGAATCGCGCCTGTATGAGCTCGATACCGATACGCGTGTCCTGCGCGACGTCGGTCTGGACGATGCGCAGTCCCCCACCGTGTCCCGGGCGAACGACATGCTCGCCTTCGTACACCGGCGCCCCCAGTTCGGCCTGTTCCGGGTGCCTGTGGAAGCTGGCGCGCTGGGTGTGCCGCAGCGCCTGTTCCCCTCGGGAGGACGTGACTCGCAGCCCATGGTGTCTCCGGACGGTCAACAGATCGTGTTTTCTTCGGACCGCTCGGGCAGCTATGCACTGTGGTGGGCGGATCTGCAGCGGCCGGAGTCCTTGCGTCCGATCGAGGGCCTCAGGCCCGAAGCGCGCCAGGCCTCGGACTGGTCGCATGACGGCAAGCGCGTGCTGGTATTGGGGCGCGATGAGCATGCCAACCCCGGGATCTATGAGGTCTCCCCGCGCGATGAGCAGACCGTGCGTCTGCCCGTCCCGGTGCGCCAGCCATTGCAGGCGCTGTATGGCAGGGATCCGCTGCAGGTCCTGGTGGTGGAGCGCGACCGTGATGAGCGGATGCGTCTGTCGTTGTTCGATCGCAGCCTGACCCCTTGGCGACTCATCGGCAGCATCGAGGGCGTTTCCCAGGCGCGTTATGACGTCGCAGGCGAGCGCGTGTTGTTTACCCGGCTCTCGGCGGGGGGGCTGTGGCAGGCCGACGCTTCGCTGAGTTCGCAGAGCATCCGCCAGATCAGCGAAGACCGCCCCACGCGCTGGCGCTATCGCACCTGGACCGTGTCCGCGCAGGGGGCGATCGACTATCTCTCCAATCGATCCGATTGCGCCACGGTGTTCACCCGGATTGCCCAGCCGATCGCCGATCAGGAGCATTGCCTGGATGCAGGCCGCCTCAGCGCCAGCAATGGATTCAGCGCAGGACCCGGCGGGGAGGCCCTGTATGTGGCCCTGGCGGTGGCCGATGGCACCGACATCGGGGTGATGTCGCTCCCCGAGCGCGTACCGTCGTTGTTTCCGGGGTTCGTCAAGTCCATGATTTTGAAAACAAAAAACCCTTCGTAACTTCTTCGTGGCGTTCTCGTCTCGAATTCGTATCAATCTCGCCAGGACTTCCTGAGGCAGCGGCCTGATTTGGCAAGACTGCAGGCCAGCAAAGGCAAACTCTCGGTGAAGTCATGCGTCAGCTCTCCCTGGCCGATCGCGGTCAAGCGCTCTCCCTGGACAAGGTCGTCGACGACGGTCCCTTGCCAACCTGTCTGGGTGTGGCCCGGTTGGGCAGTCTGCAAAGTCCTGGGACGACCTTCACTGTGTGGATCCAGTTGCGTGGCAGCGCGTGGGTCGAGTCCAAGGAAGGGCGGTTCCGCTTGCGCCAGCGTGAGTGGATCGCCTTCGAGAAGGAATCGCGCCCCATGGTCCAGGCCGGCCGCGACGGTCTGTGCATCGGGCTGAGCCTGGCGCCGGACGCGCTGCGCGCCCTGGGTGAGCTCACCGACTGCAGTCTCTACGCGGGTCGCGGCAGCATGAGCCGCAGCGACGCCCGCGTCGCCCTGCGCCTGTGGCGTGACGTCCTGGCCACCGGCCATCCTACCCAGGCCCTGCGCCCGGTGCTGCTGCATCTGGCCGCCCTGCAGCAGGGCATGGCGACTGGCGTGCAGCGCTGCCCGGGGCGCTCACGCAGCCGCAAACGCCAAGTCTTCGGACGCATGCAGCGCGCCCGTCTGTACCTCGAGGGCAACAGCCACCGTGTCGTGCGCATTGGTGAACTGGCCGAACTGACCAATTTCTCCAGCTGGTACCTGTCCAAGACGTTCCAGAGCCTCTACGCGGAAAGCCCGCAATCGCTTTCCGCCCGCCTGCGCCTGGAGCGCGCCGCCGATCTGCTGCGCGATACGGACATGATGGTCGGCGAGGTGGCGGCAGCGAGTGGATTTGACAACTGCTGCAGCTTTGCACGGGCGTTTCGAGCCCGCTTCGGACTGTCCGCGTCACGCTATCGTGAGGCCGGTGCGAATCTCTCGCCAGAGTCGGCAAAGTCTTCGGTTGTCTCACGCAAATAATTCACTGCAACGCAATCGTAACTTTCCGAGGCGTTTTTAACACGCTACTAACGTACCTCGGAGAGATAAATGAATTTTCGTACTCCCGCAGTGCGGCTGGGCCTTCTGCCCGCCGGCATTGCGCTTGCCCTGACGCCGGCCTTTGCTTCGGCGCAGGAAGCAAGCGGCACGACCGACCTGGACCGCATCCAGGTCACCGGCTCACGTATCCGTCAGGCCAGCACCGAGACCGCCCAGCCGGTGATCGCGCTGCAGCGCGCCGACATCGAGAAGCAGGGCTTCACCAGCGTCGCCGACATCGTCCAGAACCTGTCGGCCACCGGCTCGCCGGCCATCAGCCGCGCCGATGCGCTGTCCTCGGGTGAAGAAGTTGGCGGCCAGTACGTCGACCTGCGCAACCTCGGCCCGGAGCGCACCCTGGTGCTGCTCGACGGCAAGCGCATGGGCGTCAGCTCCGGCGGTTACACCGACCTCGCCTCGATCCCGACCTCGGTCGTGGAGCGCATCGAAGTCCTGACCGATGGCGCTTCGGCGATCTACGGTTCCGACGCGATCGCCGGCGTGGTGAACATCATCACCCGCAAGAACTTCGACGGCCTGGAAGCCAGCGTCTACAAGGGCCAGTACGGCCAGGGCGACGGCGACAAGACCACCTACAACTTCGTCTACGGCCAGACCGGCGATCGCGGCTCGATCACCCTCGGCGCCGAGTACAGCGAAGAAAAGCCGGTTCTGGCCAAGAACCGTCGCTACAGCGCCTCGGCCAACGGTTACCGCCATCCGGTGCCGACCGATGAGGACACCAACGGCTGGAGCGCGATCACCGAGAAGGGCGTGCTGGTTACCGATGATGGCAACTACGTCCTGAACCCGGGCGGCGCCTCGAACAACTTCGGCGACTACCACGAGCTGGGCAACGCCGATCTGTCCAACCCGTCGCAGCAGATGTTCCTGTCGACCGGCATCAAGCGTCGTTCGGTCTTCTCCAACGGCCAGTTCGATTTCACCGACAACATCCGCGGTACCGCCAGCGTCCTGTACACCGAACGCGAAGCGCTGCAGCAGATCGCCGGCTATCCGTACCGTTCGGCTGCCTACGACACCCAGATGGACGCCAACAGCGTCTTCAATCCGCTCGATACCGACGTTGATTTCATGCGTCGTACGTGGGAAGTGCCGCGTCAGACCAAGTCCGAGCTCAACACCTTCCGCTTCAGCGGCGGTCTGGAAGGCTCGTTCGAGTTCGCCGACAAGTACTTCGACTGGGATGTGGGCTACGTCTACAACCGCAACAAGGGCGTCAAGACCGGCACCGGCAATCTGTTCATTCCGAACGTGAAGAATGCCGTGGGTCCGTCGTACCTGGATGCGAACGGTGTTGCCCAGTGCGGTACCGCAGCGGCTCCGATCGCCGGCTGCACCCCGTGGAACCCGCTGCTGCCGTACGGCTCCACCGCCGACGGTTCGCTGTCCAACCCGGACCTGCAGAAGTACCTGTTCCTGCCGACCCACGACACCTCGCTGACCACCAGCAAGGTCTACAGCGCCAACCTGAGCGGCGCCATCGTGACCCTGCCGGCCGGCGACCTGTCCTTCGCGACCGGCTACGAGCACCGCGAAGAAGAAGCCGAGTACAACCCGGATGCGCTGCTGCAGTCGGGCCTGAGCACCGACCTGGCCGGTGCGCCGACCGCCGGTGGCTACAAGCTGGACGAGTTCTACCTGGAACTGAATGTGCCGATCCTCGCCGATCTGCCGTTCGCCAAGGAACTGTCGGTCGATATGGCCGGCCGTTACTCGGACTACAACACCTTCGGTGACACGTTCAACTCCAAGTTCGGCCTGAAGTGGAAGCCGATCGACGACCTGCTGGTCCGTGGCACCTATGCCACTGGCTTCCGTGCGCCGACCGTGGCCAACCTGTACGGTGGCACCTCGCAGAGCTTCGACAAGTACACCGACCCGTGCGACACCTCCTTCGGTGCAGCCGTGCGCAACCCCGACGTCGCCGCCCGCTGCGGCGGTGCCGTGCCGGCCAACTTCCGTCAGGAAGCGTCCGGTGGCATCGATGCCACCGGCCCGGGCGCACAGTCGAACTACCCGTACCTGTCCGGCTCCAATGATGGTCTGCTGCCGGAAACCTCCAAGACCTGGACGGTCGGCCTGGTCTACAGCCCGAACTTCGTGCAGGGCCTGGATGTCAGCCTGGACTGGTGGAAGATCCGCATCGACAACGTCATCGCGGCAGAGTCGGTCACCTCGATCCTCAACCAGTGCTACGTGCTGAACAACGCCAACGCCTGTGACCGAGTCACCCGTGACACCGACTCCGGTCAGGTCGTCGACGTGACCCGTACGCTGATCAACGGCGGCTACCAGGAAACCGCAGGTTACGATCTGGGTATCCGTTACCGTCTGCCGGAACTGTCCTTCGGCAATGTCGTCATCGACTGGAAGACCACGTATGTGGACTACCTCGAGTACAAGCGCGACAACGAAGCTGAAACCGCTGTCGAGCAGCACACTGGCTGGGGCACGGGCGACTGGGGCGGCAACTTCCGCGTGCGTTCCAACCTGAACATCGATTGGAGCCTGGGCAACTTCGGCGTCAACTGGGGCATGCGTTACTACTCCGGCCTGAAGGAAGAGTGCGCCTACGATCGCGAAGGCGGCCCGGAGTGCAACAACCCGAGCTACTCGTCGGCCTATACGCTGGCGATCCCGGTGCGCAACACCGGTTCGAACACGTTCCATGACCTGCAGGTGCGTTACACCACCCCGTGGGATGCCACCATCTCGGCAGGCGCGAACAACGTGTTCAACCACGAAGGCCCGGTGATGTACAGCCAGCCGAACTCGAGCTTCTCCTACTACGGCGGCTTCGACATCGGTCGGTTCTACTACCTGAAGTACACCCAGCGCTTCTGATCCATCGAAGCAATGGCGTAAAAAAGGAGGGCGGACCGCAAGGTCCGCCCTCTTTGCGTTGTGGGTAAGGAAACTCTGAGTTTCAGTGAAGGGTGATCCGCCTCACGTTTCGAGTGGAAATTCAGTTGATACCGTCAATCGGTCCAATCTTGGACGATTGAGAGATCGATATGAAAATGACGCTCGCTCAGAAATTTTCGGCCGTGTTCCTTGCGTCCCTCGCGCTTGGCGCCAGTGCATCGCCCAGCCTGATCATCTGCGCAGGAGGGCGCTACTGCGAAGGCGTCCGTGCCGAATGCCTGGCCGAGGGCCGCTCGGCTGCCATGTGTGAGCGCCTCTGGCGTGATTGCGTGCTGGACGCCTGTCCGCAGCGCTGAAACGACGATGGCGCGCCACAGGGCGCGCCATCCTTTGAGAACGTTCCACCTCACACTCAGGCGTCGCTGGCGACCAGCCCCATCAGTGCGTTGGCGTGATCGCGCCACTGCGGCAGCTTGTTGAGCACGCCGGCCCGCTGCAGATACTCCTCGTCCACCGGATCGCCATTGATCAGCGCCAGTGCTACGTGCACCGCACCGGTCACCCAGAAACTGCGGGTGTTCGAGCGCTGCGGCTGCAGGTGGAAGGCCACCGCCTCGATGATCGGCATCGGCAGGCCCCACAGCCCCAGCAGGTAGGCGCCTGCCTCGGCGTGACCCGGGCGATTCTCTGCCGGGTCTTCGGCGCTGCGTTCGTTGCGTACGCCCGGCAGCAGCAGCCCGATGTCGGCCAGCAGGGCCGCGGTGGCGCCCAGTTCGGCGCTGGACTCCGGCAACAGCTTGGCGGCCAGGCGGGAGGCCAGCAGCGCGCGCTGCTGCAGCGAGTTGCGCTCGGCACCGGACAGCGGCTGCGCGGAGAACACTTCGCTGGCCAGGACCAGATCACGCAGGGTGGACAGCCCCAGGCGGGTCACGGCGGTGCGCAGGTCGGAGATGATCCGGCCATTGTTGAAGAAGGCCGAGTTGGAGAGCTGCAGCACCTTGGCCGCGATGGCCGGGTCGGCCGCGACCAGCTTGGCCACGTCGGCGGTGTTGGTATCGTCGTCGTGTTCCAGCGCCTGGGTCAGGGTCAGGTACAGATGCGGCGGGGAGGGCAGCTTCTCGATCCGGCCGATGGCGCTGCGCAGGCGCGCGCTGTCGAGCAGTTCGCGCAGCTCTTCCAGGCTGGTCAGGGCTTCGAGCAGGACCTCCGGGGCCAGCGGCATCGGCAGGAAGCGGTGGGCCACGCCGATCAGGCGCGCCGGCGGCGGGCGGTTGCCATGCTCGGCATCCACCAGCGCGATACGGATGGTCTCAGGGCGCAGCGTACGGATCTGGCCGAGCAGCGTGGTGGCGTTGAGATCGGGCAACTGCGGGCACACGATCACCGCATCCACCGGCGAGCCGGCAACGATGCCCATGGCGCTCTGGCCATCGGTCGCGGTCAGCGGTTGCCACTCTTCCCCAAGATCGGCAATGAATTCCAACAGCTCAGCCGACAGGCTGGCTTCGTCCCCAACAAGCAGAATGCGCACGACACGGTCCCCTGGCTGACCACGGTGAAACGCACCGTGGACGGTGTGAAGAGACGCAATGTACCCAATCCGGCACGAATAGTGATGTGCCGCATTGAAAAAACGTGATGCGCATCGCTCCGGCAGCGGTGTGCCGGAGCGACGCAGGTCAGTCTCAGGCGATGTTGCCGAGGTAGCGCTGGTGCGCTTCGACCAGGATCTTCTTGGCTTCGGCGGCGCCGCCCCAGCCATCCAGCTTGACCCACTTGCCCTTTTCCAGATCCTTGTAGTGCTCGAAGAAGTGGCCGATGCGCTCCAGCCAGTGGCTGGACACCTGCTCGATGTCCTCGACATGGGCATAGCCACTGAACACCTTGGAGATCGGCACGGCCAGGATCTTCTCGTCGCTGCCGGCTTCATCGCTCATCTTGAGCACGCCGACCGGACGGCAACGCACCACCGAGCCCGGGACCAGCGGCAGCGGCAGCACCACCAGCACGTCGGCCGGATCGCCATCGCCGCACAGGGTGCTCGGCACATAGCCGTAGTTGCACGGGTAGCGCATCGGGGTGGAGAGGATGCGGTCGACGAAGATCGCGCCGGTTTCCTTGTCCACTTCGTACTTCACCGGCTCGGAATCCTTCGGGATTTCGATGATGACGTTGATTTCTTCCGGCGGGTTCTTGCCCGGCGAAACGAGTTCCAGACCCATGGTCGTGCTCCAGCTGAGAGGGGGTAGGGCGCAAAGTCCGCCATTTTAGGCCCATTGGCGGCCAGCGTGCAGCGGCCGTGCCGCCGATCGGTCGATCCGCAGCGGGCGTGGGCCAGGAAGGTCACCCTGCGCGCGGGGGAGGGTGGGCAGACCGCCACAGGGCAGTGCCGTCAATCCCGACCCTGCCCCGGGCAGAGGGCCGATGGTTGCGCCTGGCCGAGCGGTCGATCATGGCCACGAACCCGCTTGGAGGATGGTGATGACCCTGACAAATCGGATGGCCTGCCTGTCGATGGCGCTCGTCCTGTCCCTCGCGGCGGTGGCCGGGGAGGCCCGCGCCCGCAGTGGTCCGTACGTGGATCTGGTCGACTTCCCCTACACCGAAGCCAACTGGGACCGCTTCTACGATCTCCAGGATCATCTGACCCGGGAGTTCCATGACCTGTGTGGCGATACGTACTGCGAGGGTGAGTTCAGCAACCACGTCGTCCTGCAGTTCCGCTGCTCGGTAAACGCGCCCAGTGGACGCGTCGCGTCCTGCGTGCTGGTCATCGCGGCGGGCAACCTGGAAGTGGAGCCGACCACCGGAGAGGTAGTGCCGGACAGCCGGACTTGGGCGTGCGTGGCGCCGCTGGCGCCCGATACCTCCGTGGAAGCACTGCATGCCGCACTCGGGCGACCTGACGCGTTGACCCGGCCGCTCCCGGGCACACACCGATCCATGCACGACGCGCTGTTCGAGTGCCTCAACTGAGCATGCGCTTCCCCAACGCCGTACAGGAGACACCCATGAAACCGATCTTCCCGAGCGCTCTGCTGGTACTGGCGGTCTGCAGCCTCCCGATGGACGGCCGTACCGCGGAGACCTTCGTCGACGCGCGGACCTACCCGACCCAGGCCGTGGGCTGGGAGCGCTTCCGTGCGGTGGAAGCCCGCTTGGTCGGGGGCTTCAACGACGTCTGCGGCGACACGTTCTGCGAGGGCGAGTACCACAACCTGCAGGCGCTGCGCTTCCGCTGCTCGGTGGAGGCGGCCAGCGGGCGGGTGGAGGAATGCGTGTGGACCTTCACCGGCAGTACCGCCCGCGTCGACGCCGCCAGCGGGGCGATCGTGGTCGATGCGCGGACCTGGGCCTGCCGGGCGCCGTTGGCGGCCAATACGCAGTTGCCTGTGTTGCTGCAGACCCTGGAGCAGGGGCAGGCACTGCACGCCCCGTTGCCGGGCACGCCCGACAGCATGTACGACGGGCTGACCGAGTGCCTGTGAGGCCCACCCGCTCGATCTGCAAACGTGACTGATTCTCATTTGCGGAGTAACATGCCGCGCCTTACGGGTTGTCGTGTCCCTGCGGCCCCGCTTCGTGCATCGGCCCATGTCCACCAACGCCACTACCCTGACCGAGCTGTTGATCCGCGAACGCCCGGCGCTGCTGCGTCTGGTGCAGCGCATTCTGGGCAGCGACAGCGGCGCTGAGGATGTGATCCAGTCCATCTGGTTCAAGGCCCGGGGCGTGGACAGCGGGCAACCGATCAGCAACCCGCGCGCCTATCTGTACCGGCTGGCTGCCAACCTGGCGACCGATCATGGGCGTGAGCGCACGCGCCGCACGCGCCTGTTGGCCGAGCACTACCTGTGGGGCCCGGAGGAGGCGCTCTCAACCGAAGAGCAGGCGATGGCGCAGGACGAACTGCAGCGCGTGCTGGACGCAGCGGAGCACCTGCCCGAGCCGACCCGCACGATCTTCCGCCTCAACCGCCTGCAGGGCATGACCCAGGTGGAGGTCGCCAAACGTCAGGGCGTGTCCGTGACGACCGTGGAAAACCACGTGCGCAGTGCACTGCAGCGATTGGCCTGGGCGCGCAACGGGCGCTGAGCGGCACCGCCTGGGCTTGGGGAAGCCCGTTTCCCATCCGTCTTGATCATAATGCCGTCCCTTCCGGCATCTTCTTCGTCCGCGCGTGATCGCGCGATCCACCGCCAGCCATGAGCCCGCACGAACAACCGCCGATGTCCCGACCCTTGCCGCCGTCCGACCCTGCTGCCGTCCAGGCCCGTGCCTGGATTGCCTGGCTGGCGTCCGGCGCGGTCGAGCCGGTGCAGATGCAGGCCTTCGAGCAGTGGCTGGCCGAGCCTGACAATCGCCGCACGTTCGAATACGAGCGCCAGTTGTGGCGCAGCCTCGGGCCGCGACCGGCGCCCGCCGCGGCGGCAACACGGTCACGGCGCCGGCCGCGGTGGCCGCTGTTCGGGGTGGCCAGCGCGGCGCTGCTCGCGCTTGCGTGGGTGGCACCGGAGGCGTGGCTGCGGCTGCAGGCCGATCACCGCAGCGGGACGGGCATCCAGGCCGTGGCGCTGCCCGATGGCAGCCGCGCCGTGCTCGATGCCGACAGTGCCATCGCGGTCCGGTACGACGGGCAGGTGCGCCGCATCGCGCTGTTGCGCGGGCACGCCTGGTTCCAGGTGACGCCCGATCCGGCGCGTCCGTTCCAGGTGGAGGCGCAGGGCGGTGTGATCGAAGACATCTCCACGGCGTTCGCGGTCGCCAGAGAAGACGATCACGTGGAAACGAGGGTCGAGCAGGGACGGGTCCGGGTCGCAGCGGCCGATCGGGCGGGCTGGACATATCTCGACGCGGGCCAGCGCGCGCGCTTTGCACCGGGCGGGCGGGTCGTGCGGGAGCAGGACGTCGCCCTTGACCGCATCGCCGCATGGCGCGAGGGCGAACTGCTGCTCGAGGCGACCGGGGTCGAGGAAGCGGTGCGGCGCATCGCGCGCTATCGCGCCGGCGCCACCTTCGTGCGCGGCGATCTGTCCGCATTGCCGACCGTCAACGCTGCCTTTCGCATCGACCGGCCGGAGCAGGCACTGGACGCGCTGGCGGTGAGCGCTGGCTTGCGCGTCACCCGGCTGCCAATGGGGGTGGCGATCGTGGCACCGGCCAACATCACGGCGGAGTAGCGCGGCGAGCCCGTGGTCGTGGCATCACGTACACGCACGGGTCTTGGGGCTGCGCACGGTTCGTTCGTCTTACCCGGCATAACGTACCCGCCGCCGCCACGTACGTACGCTGCATCCGCACCCGCGTGCGGGTGACCCGCCTCTGCGGCACTGATCTTCTGACAGGTTTTTCCATGCGCATCTCCACCCGCGCGGGCCATCGTCCGCGCCCGTCATGTCTCTGCATCGCTTTGCTCACTGCTGGCCTGGCGGCCGCGCCCGGCCTGCCGGCATTCGCCCAATCCAGCGCGGTACCCGCTGCGGCGACGCTGCGGTTCGACATTCCCGCCCAGCCGCTGTCCGATGCGCTGCGCACGTACATGCGCCAGTCCGGGGTGCAGGTCGCCTATCCGGCCGCGCTGGCCGAAGGCGTGACCTCCACGGCGGTGGCCGGGCAGATGGATGCGCAGTCTGCCTTGCTGCGCCTGCTGCAGGGCAGCGGGCTGAGCCTGCGCCAGGTCGGGCCGGACGCGGTCACGCTGGAGCGCGCTGCCGTGGCAGCCAACGACGATGGCCTGATCGTCACCGACGCGCTGAGCGTGGCCGGGGACCGCATCGAGGGCGGCGGCGATGCCGAGCGTGCGCTGGAGGTGTACCGCACGGCCGGTTCCAGTGCCTACATCGCGCGCGCCACCATCGAGCGCTTCCGCGGCACCTCCACCGCGGACATCGTCAAGGGCGTGGCCGGCGTCACCGCGGGCGATCCGCGTACCGCCAACGCGCTGGACGTGAACATCCGCGGCATCCAGGGCCAGAGCCGCATCCCGGTGATCATCGACGGCGGTCAGTCCACCATGGATACCTACCGTGGTTACGCAGGCCAGTCGCAGCGCACCTATCTGGATCCGGACCTGATCTCCAACATCACCATCACCAAGGGCCCGAGCCTGGGTGTCAACGCCTCCGGTGGCATCGGCGGCGTGGTGGAGATGGAAACGCTGAAGATCGAAGACGTGCTGCGCGACGGCCGCGATGCCGGGCTGCGCGTGCGCACCGGCATGGCCAATGCCAGCGCCAACAACGTGCCCGCCTATGACGCCGCACCGCGTACCGACCGCAGCGCCCTGGGCAGCCAGTTCTTCAACATCGCCACCGCCAAGCATTGGGATCGTTTCGACCTGGTCGCGGCGTACGCATGGCGCGAGAACGGCAACTATTTCTCGGGCAAGCATGGCTACGACGATTTCCCGCAGACCCGGCGCACCTTGGCGCCGTTGAATCCGCCGGATACCGAGGTGTTCAACACCTCCTCGCGCTCGAAGTCGTTCCTGCTCAAGGGCACTTGGCGCATCGACGACAACCAGACGCTGGAAGCCGGCTACCGCCGCTATGAAGGCACCGCCGGCGAAATCATGGCCTCGCAGATCATCCGTGTGGACCGTGACCGCGTACCGCAGTGGGATCCGGGCCATGTCGACATGGATGCCTACAACCTGCGCTACCGCTTCAACCCGGACAACGAGCTGATCGATCTGAAGGCCAACCTCTGGTACACCGACGCCGACAGCCTGATGTACAACGGCCTGACCGGCATCACGCCGTGGTACTTCGATCGCCGCACCGAGTGGTACGACGGCCCGTCGTTCAATACCGATCCGGGCTACAAGGATGCCTACCGCAATGAGCTGACGCAGACGCGGCTCGGCTTCGATGTGGGCAACACCACGCATCTGGATACCGGCGCCGGGCTGTTCACGCTGGACTACGGTCTGTCCTTCAGCGATGAGGACGTCGGCCCCGGCCCGCACTCGCCGGTCATGCACGACGACCTGGTCAACAACCGCTTCCTGCGCAATGCCGAGCGCAAGGAATACAGCGCGGTGGCCTCGGTCAAATGGCAGCCGGACGAGCATTGGGAAGTGGTGGTCGGTGGCCGCTACAACCGCGTCAACGTGCATGACCGCAACCGCCTGGCCACGCCGGACGCCTACGGCGTGATCGGTCAGTACCGCTACACGCAGCTGCTGGATGGCAACCCGAACCTGCCGGCATGGCGCGCCAAGCGCATCGCCATGCTGAACTGGTATCCGGATGCCAATGGCCAGTTCACCGAGGCCTCGCTGCTGGCTTCGCCGTATGAGAAGGGCACGGTCGGTGACATCACCGGTTGGAACTTCTATGACGCCGATGACGCCGAAGACCTGAGCGTGCCGGTCAGCTGGACCTGGTCGCAGCCGATCCGTCGCCGCGACAGTGCCTTCATGCCCAGCGCCAGCGTTGCCTACCGCTTCGACGAAGACACGATGGTGTATGTGAAGTACGCCGAAGGCGTGAAGCTGCCGAGCCTGTTCGAAACCACGCTGGGCCTGTTCACCGCGGCCAAGCCCACCGGTGAGCTCAAGCCGGAGCGGGCAGGGACCTGGGAAATCGGCGCGAGCACGGTACGCCACAATCTGTTCACCGAGGGCGACCAGGCGGGCTTCAAGCTGGCCTACTTCAACACACGCATCGATGATCTGATCACCCGCGACTACCGCACCCTGTCGGCCGGTCTGATCCGCAACGTGGACCGTTTCAAGGTCTCCGGCGTGGAGTTGCAGTCCAGCTATGACAGCGGCACGGTGTTCGCCGATCTGTCCGCGCACTACTACCTCCAGGCCAAGACCTGCGCGCCGGATATCGCCGCCGAGCGCCGCGCCTACGGGATCCAGCGCAGGATCGAGGAGCTGAAGAACACCCCGGACTGCGTGGATGGTGGCTTTGAAGGCTCCTACAGCAACACCCAGAACCCGCCGCGCTACAACGTCAACCTGACCCTGGGCTCGCGCCTGTTCGGCCAGCGCCTCAGCGTCGGTACCCGGGTGATCCACAACGCCGGCCCGATCAGCAAGCTGGACAAGGAATGGAACGTCGGTCTGTCGGCGATCCAGCAGCTGTACCGCCCGGCGACCATCGTGGATCTGTTCGCCAGCTGGCAGGCCAGCGAGCAGTTCGCGGTGGACCTCAACGTGGACAACCTGACCGATCGTTACTACCTCGATCCGCTGGCGCTGGGCGTGATGCCCGCACCGGGCCGGACCGTGCGGCTGGCGCTCACCTACCGCTACTGATGCCCCGACACCACAGGGGCCGGCATTGCCGGCCCCTGCGTGCATCCGGCCGGCACACAGGGTGCGCGGCCGGTATCGGCATCCCGCGATCGCTCAGCCCGCGTTGGCCTGTACGGTCGCATCGGCGTGCAGGGCTTCGCTGAGCTCATCGACCACGATCGCCCACTCGGCATCCGAGCGCAGCTGCTCGGTCAGGAACTGGCGCTGCCCGTCGTTCCAGTACGGCGCTTCGATCAGGCGGATCTCGTTGGACAGCTGGTGATCGCGGATGAAGGCGGCAATCGCCGCCTCGCTGGCGTCCAGGCCGAGCTGCAGGAACAGATTGGTCATGCGCGGTTCGGTGGTGATCATCGTGTCATTCCAGTGGCAGGGCGTGGTCCGTATTATCGGGGCAAGGCCGTGACGGTGGCATGTGACGGTCGCACCGCTGACCGCGCGACAATGGGCTTGGGGTTACCCCCGTGCCAGACGTCTTCAACAGAGAACCGTGCCCCACTTCCCCATCCAAGCAGTGCCATGATCGTCATCGATACTCCCCAAGCCACCCGCAGCCAACGCCTCAAGGCGGCCACCCGTGACAGCCACGGCGCGCTGGACAAGCGCATCATGGCCGGCGACATCTTCGCCAGCCGCGACCTGTTCGCAAAATTCCTGCGCGTGCAGTACCGCTTCCACCGCGATATCGATGCGCTCTACGGCAACCCCGCGCTGGACGCGCTGCTGCCCGATCTGGACGAGCGCCGCCGGCTGCCCCTGATCGCCCGCGACCTGGCCGACCTCGAACAGACGCTGCCGCTGCCGGCGTCGACGCGCCTGGATGGCGATCTGCCGCTGCCGGCCGCGCTGGGATGGCTGTACGTGGCCGAAGGCTCCAACCTGGGCGGCACCGTGCTGTACAAGATGGCCGCCAGGCTCGGTCTGGACAGCGGTTTTGGCGCGCGCCATCTGGCCGCGCATCCCGATGGCGCGGCCCGCCACTGGCGCGAGTTCACCGCCGCGCTCGATGGTCTCGCGCTGACCGAGGCGCAGGAGCAGCAGGTGATCGATGCGGCCGACGCGGCCTTCCGCAGCGTGCACGGGCATGTCGAGGAAGAATTCGCATGACCGCCGCTTGCTGCACGCCCGCCGTGCCGGACCACCACCGCCGCCCATGATGCGCTGGCTCTGGTTCGGCCTGGGCTGGATCATGGTGGCGCTGGGCGTCATCGGCGCCCTGCTGCCGGTGATGCCGACCACGATCTTCCTGATCCTGGCGGTCGGCTGCTTCGCGCGCAGCTCGCCGACGTTCGAACGCCGGCTGCTCGAGCACCCCCGTTACGGTCCATCGCTGCGGCTGTGGCGCGAACAGGGCGCGATCAGCCGCAAGGGCAAGGCCTTCGCCGGCGCCGGCATGGCGTTCGGGTTCGCCATGTTCTGCTGGGGGGCGCATCCGTCCTGGCCGCTGCTGGTTGGCGTCGGCCTGTTCTTTGTGGCCAGCGCTGGCTACGTGCTGTCGCGGCCCGCGCCAAGGCCGTCGGTCACGCCCGATCGCCCGTCGGAGCGCTGAACCTGCTGTCCGCCCCGCACTGATTTCCACCGCCTCGTCCCCCGATACTTGTTCGCCCCTTTCCCGCCTCCGGCCCTGTCACGTGCCGCGATGCCCCTGACCGACGACTCCGCCCATGACCTTGCCCATCGCTCTTCCTGCCGCCGTGGCGGCACTGCCGCATGACCTGACGCCGTGGGGCATGTACCAGGCCGCCGATGGCGTGGTGCAGACCGTGATGATCGGGCTGGCACTCGCCTCGATCGCTACCTGGACGGTGCTGGTTGCCAAGACCTGGGAGCTGGGCCGGCAGCGGACGCGGCTGCGCCAGGCGCGCGCGCTGCTGCTGCAGGCCGCGCATCTGCCGGTGGCGCAGACGCATCCGCTGCTGGACGACGGCGCGGCGCATGACCTGATCGACGCGGCCCGCACCGAGCTGCGCCTCTCGCAGGATGCGCAGGATCCGGTCGGGATCAAGGAACGGGTCGCCTCGCGCCTGGAACGCATCGAGCTGGCGCATGCGCGGCAGCTGCGCACCGGGGTGGGGCTGCTCGCCAGCATCGGCGCGATCGCGCCGTTCGTCGGCTTGTTCGGCACGGTGTGGGGGATCATGAACAGTTTCATCGGCATCGCCCACGCCAACACTACCAACCTGGCCGTGGTCGCACCGGGCATCGCCGAGGCGCTGCTGGCCACTGCGCTCGGCCTGGTCGCAGCGATTCCCGCCGTGGTGATCTACAACCACTTCACCCGCGTGCTGGCTGGCATCCGCGGTTTGCTCGGTGATCTGTCCGCCGGCGTGCAGCAGCTGGTCTCGCGCGATCTGGACCGGCTCGGCAATGCGCCGGCTGTGCGCGACGCGCGCTGAGGACCGGCCATGGCCATCAAGACCGCCCGGCACGACGACGACGCGCTGGAAGAAAGCCACGAAATCAACGTCACCCCCTTCATCGACGTCATGCTGGTGCTGCTGATCATCTTCATGGTCGCCGCGCCGCTGGCCACGGTGGATACGCCGGTGGAGCTGCCGACCAGCACCGCGCAGCCACAGCCGCGCGATGCCGAACCGGTGTTCCTCTCGGTGCAGGCCGATCTGTCGCTGAGCGTGAACGATGTGCCGGTCGGCACTGACGGGCTGAATGCCACGCTGGAGCGGCTGACCGCTGGCGACCACGAACAGCGCATCTACCTGCGTGCCGATCAGGCCGTGCCGTATGGCGACCTGATGCAGACCATGAACGCGCTGCGCGCGGCCGGGTATCGCCGGATCGCGCTGGTGGGCGTGGAGCAGCGCAGCGAATGAGCCGCGACACCGCCGCGACACTGCGCTGGGCAGGCAGCCTCGCCCTCGTGCTGGCTATGCATGCCGTGCTGATCGGCGGCGCGCTGTGGTGGCAGCGGCGTGCGCCGGTGCGGGTCAGTGACACGCCGGTGGAAGCGGTGATGGTGGAGTTGGCGCCGGTACCGGAGGCGCCGTCCGCACCGCCGAAGGAGATCCCGCCCGGGCCGTTGCAACAGGAACAGCATCGGCCCGAGCCTACGCCGGTGCCCAAGGAGGATCTCCCGCCGGACGACACCCCGGACACGCAGGACGTCCTGCGTCGCGAGACACCCCGCGAAGCAGCGCCGACCGACCAGCACAACGTGGACCAGACCCTGGCACCGCCGGCGGTGTCCGCACGCCCGTCCGAGCGCTATGCCGCCACGCAGACGGTGGCTGGCCGCCAGGGCAGCGCGGCCGTCACCTGGCAGGGCCTGCTGCTGGGCCATCTGGAACAGTACCGTCGTTATCCGCGCCAGGCCGAGCGTCTGCGCCAGCAGGGTGTGGCCTATGTGCGCTTCTCGGTGGACCGGCAGGGCAACGCCTCCAACATCCGGCTGGGCCAGAGCAGCGGCCATCCGCTGCTGGATGAGGAAACGTTGGCCACGGTGCGGCGCGGCAGCCCGTTGCCGCCGCCGCCAGCAGAGATCACCGGCGACCCGGTGGAGGTGATGGTGCCGGTGACGTTCTTCCTGCGGCGGCGTTGAGCCGTGTGTCACATGCGCTGCACGGGCGCGCTGGCCTGAGGCCAGCGCGCCCCTCCTGCTTCAGAGCAGTGGCACCAGCAGCAATGCCACGATGTTGATGATCTTGATCAGCGGGTTGATCGCCGGGCCGGCGGTGTCCTTGTAGGGATCACCGACCGTATCGCCGGTCACCGCGGCCTTGTGCGCCTCGCTGCCCTTGCCGCCGAAGTGGCCATCCTCGATGTACTTCTTGGCGTTGTCCCACGCGCCGCCGCCGGTGGTCATCGAGATCGCCACGAACAGCCCGGTGACGATGGTGCCGATCAGCAGGCCGCCGAGCGCGCGTGGCCCGAGCAGCAGCCCGACCACCACCGGTACCGCAACGGGCAACAGCGAGGGGATGATCATTTCGCGGATCGCCGAGCGGGTCAGCAGGTCCACCGCGCGGTCGTACTGCGGCTTGCCGGTGCCGTCCATGATCCCGGGAATCTCGCGGAACTGGCGGCGCACTTCCTCCACCACCGCGCCCGCCGCGCGACCCACCGCTTCCATCGCCATCGCCCCGAACAGATAGGGAATCAGGCCGCCGATCAGCAGGCCGATGATCACCTCATGGTTGGACAGGTCGAAGGCGAAGACCTCGCCGGGATTGGCCGCCTGCAGGTTGTGCGTGTAATCGGCGAACAGCACCAGTGCGGCCAGCGCCGCCGAGCCGATCGCGTAGCCCTTGGTCACCGCCTTGGTGGTATTGCCGACGGCATCCAGCGGATCGGTGATGTCGCGGATCTCCGGCGGCAGTTCGGCCATCTCGGCGATGCCGCCGGCGTTGTCGGTGATCGGGCCGTAGGCATCCAGCGCCACGATCATTCCCGCCATCGAGAGCATCGCGGTCGCGGCGATGGCAATGCCGTACAGACCACCAAAGTAGTGCGCCAGCCAGATCGCCACGCACACCGCGATCACCGGCAGGGCGGTGGACTTCATCGAGACACCGAGGCCGGCGATGATGTTGGTGCCGTGCCCGGTGGTGGAGGCCTGCGCCACGTGCTGCACCGGTTTGTACTGGGTGCCGGTGTAGTACTCGGTGATCCACACGATCAGCCCGGTCAGCACCAGCCCGATCAAGGCGCAGAAATACAGGTTCAGCGCACCGTACGCGTTGTCCGGCATCAGCTGCGTGGTGATCGGATAGAAGGCGATGGCGGCCAGGACACCGGACACGATCACGCCCTTGTACAGCGCGCCCATGATCGAGCCACCGGGCTTCACCTTGACGAACAGCGCGCCGATGATGGAGGCGATGATCGACACACCGCCCAACACCAGCGGATACAGCACTGCATTCGCACCGGCCTCGGCGATCATCAGGTTGCCGAGCAGCATCGTGGCGATCACGGTGACGGCGTAGGTTTCAAACAGGTCGGCGGCCATGCCGGCGCAGTCGCCGACGTTGTCGCCCACGTTGTCGGCGATCACCGCCGGGTTGCGCGGGTCATCCTCGGGGATGCCGGCTTCGACCTTGCCGACCAGGTCCGCGCCGACATCGGCGCCCTTGGTGAAGATGCCACCGCCCAGCCGCGCGAAGATCGAGATCAGGGAGGAGCCGAACGCCAGCCCGACCAGGGCGTGCAGCGTCTGCGCCACATCCAGCCCGAGCCGCAGCAGTAGCGCGTAATAGCCGGCCACGCCCAGCAGGCCCAGCCCGACCACCAGCATGCCGGTGATCGCACCGCCGCGGAAGGCGACATCCATGGCCGCACTCAGGCCGTTGCGGGCGGCCTCGGCCGTGCGCACATTGGCACGCACCGAAACGTTCATGCCGATGTAGCCGGCCGCACCGGACAGCACGGCACCGATCGCGAAACCGATCGCGGTGTACCAGCTGAGGAAGAGGCCGACCAGCACGAACAGCACGGCACCGACGATGGCGATGGTCAGGTATTGACGGTTGAGATAGGCGCGCGCGCCTTCCTGGATGGCGGCGGCGATTTCCTGCATGCGGGCATTGCCAGCCGGTTGCCGGAGGATCCAGCGTGCCGACACGATGCCGTAGAGAATCGCGAGAATGGCGCACAACAGCGCCAGAGAAAGCCCGTAACGTTCCAGCATGTCCCCTCCCGGGTGATGGAATGACATCCAGTGAACGGATGAACGTCTCCACGCGGGGGCACAACAGGCTGCAACCATGAACCAACCCGTTCAGACCGTGCCGGTCTTCAAGCGTGTGGCGGTGTTCAGCAATCCCTGGTGGCCCGAGTATGCGGGCAAATCCCCGATGCATGCCAGCAAGGATTTCAAACTGCGCGTGCGTGCCCGGATCGCCAACGACGGAGGTAGTGCCGGCCGCTGGCCGGCAACCACGCAGATCCGGACGAAGGACCCCCTTTGCCACGCCGTTCAGCCATCCACTGGCAGCCTCGGCCCATCCCCCGCCGTTGGAGTCCTGCCATGTCCCCCCGTCATCTGTTGTGGCTGGCCCTGTTGCCCGCCGTGTCCGCCTTCGCCGCGGAAACTCCCGAGCTTCAGCGCGCCGCCGGCACACCGCAGGCGGTAGGCGCGGCCCACACGCTGCGCCAGATTCCCGAAGCCTGCGCACGGCTGGAAGGCGTGTTCACCGGCGAGGCGGCACAGCCGTACAAATTCGCTGTGGTCCGCACCAGCGAGCAGTGCCAGCCGCGTGCGCGCTTTGTCGAGTACGACAAGGCGCAGCCCAGCGAAGCCAAGGGCTGGAAGCTCAATGATGTGATCCGCGTGCCGAATGCCGCCTGCCCGGCGCAGCAGGCGGTGGTGCGCGTGTGGCGCATGCCGGTCACCACCAAGCCGGAACTCGATGGCCAGGGCCAGTCGCGCATCTACCTGGAAGACGCGAAGAAGCAGGCGGCCGCCGGCAAGATCGCGCAGGTGCCGATGTTCGCCGCGCAGATGAAGGTCGAGGGCAAGGCCTGCAACTGACGCCCCGCAACCGCGGGTAGTGCCGGCCGCTGGCCGGCTCCACGCGGACCGTCAGAGGCGCGATGAAACCGGCCGCTGGCCGGCGCCCAGGACGCTGCCGGACACCGCGATGCCGGTCAGCGGCCGGCACTACCGGGTCGATTACGCTTCGAAGGCAGGCAGTTTCTTCTTCACCGCCACGTTCTTCAGCGTCACGTACTTCGGCAGCCCATCGGGCCCGTAAGGCAACGGGGCTTCTCCCTTGATCAGCGGGGCGAGATAGGCGCGGGCCTTGGCGGTGATGCCGAAGCCATCGCGGCGGATGAAGCCGGCCGGCATCTTCTTCTCGTGGTTGGCCACCTTGTGCAGCGGGGCTGCCTCGATCTTCCAGCGGTAGGGCGTGTCACTGGTGCGCACGATCACCGGCATCACCGCGTTCTGGCCCTTCAGCGCGAACTGCACCGCCGCCTTGCCCACCGCCTGTGCCTGCTCCCAGTCGGTCTTGGAGGCCAGATGGCGCGCCGAACGCTGCAGGTAGTCGGGCAGGGTCCAGTGAACCTTGTAGCCCAGCCCATCCTTGACCCGCGCGGCCAGCTGCGAGGCCACGCCACCGAGCTGCGTATGCCCGAACGAATCGGTGCCACCGCCGGCATCGGCGACGAAGCGGCCATCGGCGGTCTGGATGCCTTCGGAGGCGACCACCACGCAGTAGCCCACCCGCTCGACCACCTGTTTGACCTTGGCCAGGAACGCGGCCTCGTCATACGCGCGCTCGGGCAGCAGGATGATGTGCGGGGCGTCGTCGGCGCCCTGGCCAGCCAGGCCCGCAGCCGCCGCGAGCCAGCCGGCGTGGCGGCCCATCGCCTCGTAGACGAATACCTTGGTCGAGGTTTCGGCCATCGCGGCCACATCCAGCGCGGCTTCGCGAACGGAGACGGCGGTGTACTTGGCGGCCGAGCCGAAGCCCGGGCAGGTATCGGTCACGGCCAGATCGTTGTCGATGGTCTTGGGCACGCCGATGCAGGTCAGGTCGTAGTCGAAGGCCTTGGCCAGCTGGGAGACCTTCCAGGCGGTATCAGCCGAATCGTTGCCGCCGTTGTAGAGGAACCAGCGCACGTCATGGGCACGCAGCACCTCGAGCAGGCGCGCGTATTTGCCGCGGTCGGCTTCCAGCGATTTGAGCTTGTAGCGGCACGAGCCGAACGCGCCGCCGGGGGTATGGGCCAGGGCGGCGATGGCGGCGGCGGTCTCCTTCGAGGTGTCGATCAGGTCCTCGCGGAGTGCGCCGAGAATACCGTTGCGCGCGGCCAAGACCTTGATTCCTTTGGCCCTTGCCGTGCTGATGACCGCCGAGGCGGTGGCATTGATGACGGCGGTGACGCCGCCTGACTGGGCGTAGAGCAGGGTACCGTTGGGCATGGTGCGACCTTGGTCTGGGGAAGGACATTGCAGAGACATTACCGGTATGGGGTAAAGTGCGCGTATTGCGGTGCAGCGTGATTGTGGACAATCCCGGGGCGCGCGCCCTTCCATTTTCTTACTACGTTGGAGTCAGGTTGATGCGATTGGTTCTGTTGGGACCGCCCGGTTCGGGCAAGGGGACGCAGGCGACGCGCCTGAAGGAACATCTCTCGATTGCGCACATTTCCACCGGTGATCTGCTGCGCGCTGAAGTCGCCGCCGGCACCGAGCTGGGCAAGCAGGCCAAGGCCGTGATGGACGCTGGCAACCTGGTGTCCGATGACATCCTGCTGGGCATGCTCGAGTCGCGCCTGGGCCAGGACGATGTGGCCAAGGGCTTCATCCTCGACGGTTACCCGCGCAACGTGGCCCAGGCCAACGCGCTGGACAGCCTGCTGGCCAAGATCGGCCAGCCGTTGGATGCCGTGGTGCAGCTGGACGTGCCGACCGAACTGCTGGTCGAGCGCATCGCCGGCCGCGCCGCCGAACAGGGCCGCGCCGATGACAATCCAGAATCGGTGCGCCAGCGCCTGCAGGTCTACAACGACCAGACCGCGCCGGTGGTGGATTTCTATGCCGGCCGCGGCACGCTTGCACGCGTCGATGGCGTGGGCGAACTCAACGACGTGGAAGCGCGCATCCGCGCTGCGATCCAGGCTTGATGCGGGTCGGTGCCGCTACGGCGGCACCGCGCCGGCCGCACGTTTGCAGGCGCCGGAAACACACACGCCCGGCCCCCGGGAGGGACCAGGCGTGTGGTTTGAAGGTGCCAGCGAGCGGGCTTGCTCAGAGCCCCGCAGCATGAGCCCCCCTGGGGATGGCCTCTTGGGGAGTAGGACCAATGGGGTACTGCGGCTGGCCAATAGAATTGTGTCCGTCTTCACAGTACGGCGCTATCGGGAATTCCCCGACACCCCGCTGGGCTTTTCTTATAGTCGACTAGGAGTTGTCTGACGGCGATCTCCATCGACGGTGGTGATCGGCGACAATCGCACGCATGAGCACGATCCACATTCTTGGCATTGCAGGCACTTTCATGGGCGGCGTGGCCGCGCTGGCACGCGAGAAGGGCCATACGGTCCGCGGCAGCGACCAGGCGATCTACCCGCCGATGTCCACCCAGCTCGAACGGCTGGGCATCGCACTGGATCCGGGCTACCGCGCCGACAGCGTGGCGCCGGACTGCGACGCGGTGGTGATCGGCAATGCACTCTCGCGCGGCAATCCCGCGGTGGAAGCGGTGCTGGATGCAGGCCAACGCTACATCTCCGGCGCCCAGTGGCTGTCCGAGCAGGTGCTGCCGGGCCGTGACACGCTGGCCGTCGCCGGCACCCACGGCAAGACCACCACCACCACCATCCTGACCTGGCTGCTGCACAGCGCCGGGCGTGAACCTGGCTTCCTGATCGGCGGCGTAGCTGAAGATTTCGGCGTCTCCGCGCGCGTCGGCAGCGGGCGCGAGTTCGTGGTCGAGGCCGATGAGTACGACACCGCGTTCTTCGACAAGCGCAGCAAGTTCGTGCACTACCGGCCGCTGGTGGCGATCCTCAACAACCTCGAATACGACCATGCCGATATCTTCCCGGACGTGGCCGCGATCCAGCGCCAGTTCCACCACCTGATCCGCACCGTACCCGCGCGTGGGCGCCTGATCGTCAACGGTGAAGATGCGTATCTCGCTGAAGTGCTGGCGATGGGCTGCTGGACCCCGGTGGAGCGCTTCGGTTTCGATCCCTCGCTGGAATGGCATGCCGAGCTGGTGGAGGCCGACGGCAGTGTGTTCGTCGTGCACCATCGCGGCGAGCGGGTCGGTGAAGTGCGCTGGTCGCTGCTCGGCCGCCACAATGTCCTCAACGGGCTGGCCGCGCTGGCTGCCGCGCATGCAGTCGGCGTCGAGCTGGCCACGGTGATCCCGGCGCTGGCCACGTTCCGCAGCGTCAAGCGCCGGCTGGAAGTGATCGGCCAGGCGCGCGGCATCACCCTCTACGACGATTTCGCCCATCACCCCACCGCGATCCGCACCACCCTCGATGGCCTGCGTGCCAAGGTGGGCGATGCCCGCATCGTGGTGGCCATGGAGCCGCGCAGCAATTCGATGCGGTTGGGGGCACACGCACAGGCGCTGGCGCCTTCGCTGGACGGTGCCGACGCGGTGGTGTTCCTGCATCGCCCGGAACTGGCCTGGGATGCGGCCAGCGTGATTGCCGCCGTGCGGGGGGAGGCCCATGCCGTGCCCGATACGGATGCTCTGCTGGCTCAACTGGGCGCGATCGCGGCGCCGGGCGACCATGTGGTGTTCATGTCCAACGGCGGTTTCGACGGGGCCCCGCGTCGTTTCCTCGCGCAAATGCAGCAGCCCTGAGGGACGCGGGCCATGACCGACACCGCTTCACTGCCCCTGTTCCCGCTGCACACCGTGCTGCTGCCCGGCGCGGTGCTCGGCCTGCGGGTGTTCGAGCGCCGCTACCTGGACATGCTGCGCGAATGCAGCCGTGCCGGGACGGCCTTCGGGGTGTGCCTGATCCTGGACGGTGAGGAGGTCGGTGCGCCGGCGTTGCCGGCGGCCTACGGTGTCGAAGCGCGGATCGAAGATTTCGACGTCGGCGCCGATGGCGTGCTGGTGCTGCGCCTGCGTGGCCAGCGCCGCTTCCATGTGGAGCACACCCGCGTGCGCGACAACGGGCTGATCATCGCCGAGGTGACCTGGTGCGCCGCCGACAGCGACGACGAGCTGCAGCCCGAGCACGCACTGATGGCCACCGTGCTGGAGCACATCATCGAGCAGGCCGGCGCGGCCTTCGCACCGGTCAGCCCGGCGCAGATGGAGCAGGCCAGCTGGGTCGGCTGGCGCCTGGCCGAACTGCTGCCGCTGCAGGACGCGCAACGCCTGCAACTGCTGCAACACGATGACCCGCACCAGCGCCTGCAGGCGCTGCTGGACTGGATGCCGTAACGCGCGGCCCCGCCCCGCGTTACGCCCCTCGGCCGGGTAGCCCCCGGCGCTGCATCACTGGGCCGGCGGCATGCGCACGCGCAGCACCGGCATCTCGGTGTCCGGATGGGTATCGACCTGCTGCGGCAGGCCGTCCAGTGCCTGGCGGACCGCATTGAGCGACGGGTCGATGCCCCGCATCGGCCGCCACATCCCGATCAGCTTGAAGTGCTGCTGGTAGTGCAGGGTCTGTGCACTGCCCAGCCACAGCGGTTCGTTGTCCGGCGCTGCCAGGCGTGCCGGTGCGGGCCACAGGCGCAGGGCGAAGATCTCATTGGGTGCATTGCCCGCCCGCAGCATCAGCAGCGATTCGACCTGCGTATCCAGCGTGGCCGGCAGCACCGGTACCTTGTCCTTGTCCGAGGATTTGTCGAGCATCAACAACGCCTGCTCCCAGCCGGCCTGCGGCTGCACGCGCCAGCCCTGGCTTTCCAGCCGGCGCTGCAGCGGCGCCAGTGGACCGGCCACCTGCACATCCAGCGGCCAGCGCTGATCGTCATCGAACTCATTGCGACGCGAGGGCAGGTGCTGCCACTCGGTCGTCCACCAGGCCTGGGCATCCAGCGGCGCCGGGGTCGGCTGGGCCGGCTCGAAGCGCGCCAGTTTCACCGGGATGTTGCGTGGGGCGTACCAGAGCGCGGCGATGGCGAACGTGCCGTAGAACAGCCATGCCACCGGCTTGACCCAGAACGAGCGGTTGAACCGGCGGCGGTAGGCGATGCCCAGCACCAGCAGCCAGAACAGGCCGAACAGCATGCCGCCGATCACATCGCTCAGCCAATGCGCGCCGAGGTAGATGCGGGCGAAGCCGATCAGGCTGACGATGATGCCCGACAACAGGTAAGGCCACACACGCGTGCGCCCGGGCAGTTCGCGGGCGATCAGCACGGCGAAGAAGCCGAAGGTGATCGTGGCCATCGTCACCGAGACCGACGGGAAGCCGAAGCCACTGCTGGCATCCGGCGGGCGGACCACGTCCACCGTCGCACCGAGCAACTTGCACAGCGCCAGCCCGAAGGCGAGGGCGGCCAGCCAGTGCGCGGCCGCCATCCAGCGCCGGCGCCAGACCAGGTAGCCCATGCCTGCCGCCGTGGCCGGCAGCAGGACCTGCCAGGCCCCCAGCGACGCCAGTGCGGCCATCGGGTAATCGGCCAGTGGGTTGCGCAATGCCAGCATCGCGTGGTGCACGGCCAGATCGACCATCAACGGCTCGCCGTGGGCGACCACCGCCATCAACAGCGCGAACCAGCCCCAGCCGAGCAGCAGCAACATCAGCGCCAGCATCGCCAGTGGCACCGACTCACGGCGCTGCGGGTCGAACACGGCGACAGAGTAACGGCCCAGGGTCGGGTGACGCTGCGACCAGGCCAGCAGACTGGCCAGCCAGCTGTCCATGCGCGAGGCCGACCAGCGGTAGCCATACAGCACGATCGCCCACACCAAGCCCATGATCACGCCGAGCAGGGCCAGCACCATCACCAGCCGGCCGGCGACCGCGGCGACCGCGTCATACGCCTCGCCGAGCACCCAGCCGGGTGCCAGGAACAGAACGGCCCAGGACAGGCTGGCGATGCCGCTGGCCTGTATGTAGCGCGACAGCGGCATCTTCATCATGCCGGCGATGGCCGGCACGAACGGGCGGATCGCGCCAACATAGCGCGCCACCAGGATGCTCTTGAAGGCATTGCGGCGGAACATCGTCTCGCCACGATCGAGCAGCTGCGGGTATTTGCTGAAGGGCCAGAAGCCGCGCAGCCGATCGCCCCAGCGCCGGCCTACCCAGTAGCTGAGGCCGTCACCGGCGAATGCGCCCAACGCCGCGCAGGCCACGGCATACGGCCCGGAGATCTCGCCCAGGCCGATGAACACACCGACCGCGAACAACAGCGGCAACGCGGGCACGATCGCGCCCAGCACGATGACCGCATCGCAGAAGGCAATGAGGAAAATGACCGCGCCGGCAAGCACGGGGTGAGCTGAGATCCACGCAAGCGTGGCATCGATCCATGACGAGTCCATCGGGGGATTATAGGGGGGGCAAAGTGACTGACTGCCCGCCAGACGCCGGCAATGTGCAGCTTCTGCAGTGAATGAACGCGATCACCCGCCTAGAATGGCGGCATGACACGCCCTGCCGATCCCGCGCCGACCGCCCTCAAAGCTGACAGTTTTGGCCGAATCCTGCTGATGGAGGAGGATGGCCAGCGCTTCGTGCGCCGTGACCTGGAGGCCACGCCCTGGTGGTTGCGGGTACCTGCTTGGTGGCTGGCCCGGCGCGAGGCGCGCGCGCTGGCGCATCTGGATGGCATGCCGGCCACGCCGCGGTTGCTGGCCTGGAACGGGCGCTGGCTGGATCGCAGCTTCATGGCCGGTGATGCCATGTACCAGCGTCCGCCGCATGGCGATCTGGCCTACTTCCGCGCGGCGCGACGGCTGCTGCAGCAGGTGCATCGCCACGGCATCGCGCACAACGACCTGGCCAAGGAGGCCAATTGGCTGGTGCGCGAAGACGGCTCGCCGGCGTTGATCGATTTCCAGCTGGCGGTGATCGGCAACCCGCGCTCGCGCTGGATGCGCCTGCTGGCCCGCGAGGACCTTCGGCATCTGCTCAAGCACAAGCGCATGTACTGCCGGCAGTCGCTGACCCCGGTGGAAAAGCGGCTGCTCAAACGCACCTCATGGGTGCGCGATCTCTGGTTCCGTACCGGCAAGCCGGTCTATCGCTTTGTCACGCGGAAAATCCTGCACTGGGAAGACAACGAAGGGCAGGGGCCCAAGCCGTGAGCGCAGGCAGCGCGCACTCGCCGCAATGACCGGGCCAGCGCCGGGCCGAGGCTGACCACGCGCGGGTGATCAGCGCAGATCGAGGATCTGTTTGCCGGCGAAGCGGCGTTGCGCATCGAAATCGTAGGCGACCCGCAGCACCCCATCCTCGGCACACGCATGGCAGGTGCGCAGCGGCGTGCTGTAGATCAGGCGCACGCCGCCGTTGGGCAGGGCTTCGCTGCCGCTGGCTTCGGCCGGGGCAAACGGCGAGGCATCCGGGTGTGCATCCAGGAACGGTTTGACGGTGGCATCGGCGCGCGACATTTCCGGCAGTACGTCCGCATCCACATCCACCGTGTGCCCGGCGCTGTCGACCAGCAGCGTGCCTTCATTGGTGTTGGCACGGAACGGGTATTCGATGGTGGCGATGCCCACGCCGTCCTGGTCCCGCCATGCGCTCACGTAGCCGGGATTGCCCTGCGCACCCAGTTGATGGGCGGCGGCGATCGCCTGCGGGCTGGCCTTGGCCGCCTGCATCGCCTTGGACAGACAATCATCGGCGACCGGTGCCTGGCCACGACAGGCGTCGACCTCGCCGTCCCAGATCGCCGCTTCGCCGAAGGGGGAGGTGCCACCGGCGGCGCCCGGGACGGTAGCCGCGTCCTGCGTCGCCGAGGCGGCAGGATCGCCAGCAGGTTGGCAGGCGCCAAGCGCCAGCACCAGGGCCAACGCGGTCAGGGGAAGGCGGATCGCCGTCATATCGCTCATTCCATGCAGAACGTGAACGCCCAGTATCGACGCGGCGCATGAATCCGGCGTGTGCGCCGGGGCGGCATAATGCGGATTCACTGCACTCGCATCCAAGGAATTCCGCGCATGGCCAGTCTGCAAGGCAAGACCCTGTTCATCACCGGCGCCTCGCGCGGCATCGGCCTGGCCATTGCGCTGCGTGCAGCACGCGACGGCGCCAACATCGCGATCGCGGCCAAGTCCTCGGTGCCCAATCCAAAGCTGCCCGGCACCATCCACAGTGCTGCCGAGGCAGTGACCGCCGCAGGCGGGCAGGGGCTGGCACTGAAGTGCGACATCCGCGAAGAAGACCAGGTGCGCGCGGCCGTCGCCGCTACCGTGGATACCTTCGGTGGCATCGACATCCTGATCAACAACGCCAGCGCTATCTGGCTGCGTGGCACGCTGGACACGCCGATGAAACGCTTCGACCTGATGCAGCAGGTCAATTCGCGCGGCAGCTTCCTGTGCGCGCAGGCCTGCCTGCCGCACCTGCTGCAGGCGCCCAACCCGCACATTCTCACGCTGGCACCACCGCCGAGCCTGGACCCGAAATGGTGGGCCCCGCACACCGGTTACACGCTGGCCAAGATGGGCATGAGCTTCGTCACCCTCGGCCTGGCGGCCGAGTTCGGCCCGCAGGGCGTGGCGGTCAATGCGTTGTGGCCGCGCACGGTGATCGCCACCGATGCGATCAACATGATTCCCGGCGTGGACATCGGGGGCTGCCGCACGCCGGCGATTCTGGCCGATGCCGCGCACGCGGTGCTGTGCCGTGAGGCGGCCGGTTTCAGCGGACAGTTCCTGCTCGATGACGAGGTGTTGGCGCAGGCCGGCATCACCGATCTGAGCGGCTACGCCGTCGATCCATCGCGCCCGCTGATGCCGGATCTGTTCCTGGAGTGACGCGCGCCCGGCGTGCGATGACAGCGGCTGCACACACCGGGCTGTTAAGGTGCGGGCCCCAATTTGTATGGACACTCGCATGTCATTCCGCACACGGACCGCGCCGCTTGCCGCCGCCATTGCCCTGATCAGCCTGCTCGGCGCCTGCGGCAAGGGGCCGGGCAGCGTCGCCGATACCCAGGGCGTGGAGAAGGTGAACGCCTACATCGCCTGCTTCAATGCCGTTGAACAGCCGATCCACGAAGGCTTCCAGCAGTACATCGGCTGGATGCAGGACCCGGAGGCCGGCCCGACCGGCAACGAGAAAAAGGTGCGTGGGCCGGGCACGGTGCTGTCGCATCGCGTGGACGCATGCAATGCCCCGATGGTGGCCGCGCTGGCGATGACGCCGGCCGAGCCGGCACTGGATCCGGCAGCCAGCAATTACCAGAAGACCTTCGTCGACCTGTACGCCTTGATCGAGCAGGCTGACCGTTACTACAGCCGCGAGGACTACCTGCGCGATGACCATGCCGGGATGCGCAGCCAGCATGCGCCGTTGATGAAAGCCTACATGGCCTTCTTCGATGCAGGCACCGCGCTGGATGCCGCACTGGAAAAGCGCGAAGACGAACGCCGTGCCGAGCAGCTCAAGGAGATTGAAGCCTCTGAAGGCCGCTCCATGGCGTACTACCAGATCAAGATCCTCGGTGATGGCAAGCAGCTGACCCAACTGCTCAACACCGAGGCGCCGGACCTGGCCGTGGCCCGCACCCAGCTCACCGCGTTCCAGGCGCTGCTGCAGCAGGCGCAGGATGACAAGGTCGGCAAGGGCGATGCGATGTGGGGGCACCTGGAGCGTGCTGCCGATACGCTGGCCCGTGATGCCGGTCGCCGTATCGAGCGCGTCGAGTCAAAGAAGCCGTACACCCGCAGCGAGCAGATGCTGATCCAGAGCGGCGGCCGGATCAACAACCCGCAGGGCTCGGCCGAAGCGTTGCTGGTCAGCTACAACGACCTGGTCGACATGAGCAACCGCCTGGCGCAGTCCAGCGGCGCACGCTGAGCGGGCGCGCGGCGGGCTGCCAGGCGGCCCGCCCCGCGGTGATCACACGTTGAAGACCGGGGGCAGCTTGTCGCCGCAGTGGCGGCAGTGCAGGGCATCCGGTTCGTGCCCTTCCAGCCCGCAGTGCGGGCAGCCGCGCGCATCCCGGCGCGCGGCATGCTCGGCATCACGCATGGTGTTGGCCAGTTCGGCGGTGTAGATCCCGGTCGGCACCGCGATGATGCTGTAGCCGATCAGGATCAGTACCGAGGTGACGAAGCGGCCCAGCACGGTCTGCGGCACGATGTCGCCGAAGCCCACCGTGGCCATGGTCACCACCGCCCAGTACATGCTGCTGGGGATGCTGGTGAAGCCGTGGTTGGGGCCTTCGATCACATACATCATGGTGCCGGCGATGATGGTGATGGTGATGACCGTGAACAGGAACAACAGCACTTTGCGGCGGCTGCGCCACAGCGACTCCATCAGCACGCCGCTTTCTTCGATGTAGCGGGTCAGCTTGAGGATCCGGAATACCCGCAGGATGCGCAGCGCGCGCACCACCAGCAGGCTCTGCGCGCCGGGGATGAACAGCGACAGGTAGGTCGGCAGGATCGAGGCCAGATCGATGATGCCCCAGATGCTGAATGCGTAGCGCAGCGGGCGTTTGACCACCACCAGCCGCAGCAGGTATTCGCCGGTGAACAGGATCGTGAACCCCCATTCGAGCACGTACAGCCAGTCGGCATAGGCCGCATGGAAGCGTTGGACGCTGTCGAACATGACCACCACCACGCTGGCGATGATCGCGTAGACCAGCAGCAGGTCGAAATTGCGCGAGGGCCGGGTGTCGTGGCGGTAGATGATGTCGAACCACTGGCGGCGCCAGCCGGAGTCGGTGGCGGGGTTGAGCTGGGGGGCAGTGAACGGTCGCATGGGGCGCATTGTGCCCCACCGGCCCAAAGCGCGAGAATGGGATCTTTCCTGAGCCGTTGACCGCCATGACTGCCGCTGCCACCGATCCGCTGTTGTCCCTGTCGCATTACTACCTGCCGGTCTACAAACCGCGCCAGGTGGTGCTCGAACGTGGCCAGGGCGCGCGCGTCTGGGACAACCAGGGCCGCGAATTCATCGATCTGGCCGCCGGCATCGCGGTGTGTGGCCTGGGCCACAACGATCCGGACCTCACCGCCGCGCTGATCGAGCAGGCCGGCAAGCTCTGGCACACCAGCAACGTGTTCTACAGCGAGCCGCCGCTGCGCCTGGCCGAAGAACTGGTCACCGCCTCGCGCTTCGCCGAGCGCGTGTTCCTGTGCAACTCCGGCGCGGAAGCCAATGAAGTGGCGATCAAGCTGGTCCGCAAGTGGGCCTCTTCGCTGGGCCGCCCGGCGCACCAGCGGGTGATCGTGACCTTCCGCGGCAGCTTCCACGGGCGCACGCTGGCGGCGGTGACCGCCACTGCCCAGCCGAAGTATCAGGAAGGCTACGAGCCGCTGCCCGGTGGCTTCCGCTATGTCGATTTCAACGATGAGGTGCAGCTGGAGACCGCGATGGCCGCCGGCGATGTGGCCGCGGTGATGCTGGAGCCGATCCAGGGCGAGGGCGGCGTGATGCCGGCCAAGCCGGGCTTCCTGCAGCGCGTGCGTGAGCTGTGCGACCAGCACAATGCGCTGGTGGTGCTGGATGAGATCCAGGCCGGCATGGGCCGCACCGGTACCCTGTTCGCGCACTGGCAGGACAACATCAAACCGGACATCGTCACCCTGGCCAAGGCACTGGGCGGCGGCTTCCCGATCGGCGCGATGCTGGCCGGCCCGAAGGTGGCCGAGGTGATGCAGTTCGGCGCGCACGGCACCACCTTTGGTGGCAATCCGCTGGCCGCGGCCGTCGCCAGGGTGGCGCTGCGCAAGCTGTCCTCACCGGAGATCGCGCACAACGTGAGCCGTCAGTCGCAGGCGCTGCGCGATGGCCTGGGCAAGATCAACGACGAGTTCAAGTTGTTCAGCCAGGTCCGCGGTCGCGGCCTGATGCTGGGCGCGGTGCTGGACAAGGATTTCGCCGGCCAGGCCGGTCCCCTCCTGGATCACGCCGCCGAACACGGCCTGCTGACCCTGCAGGCCGGGCCGGATGTGCTGCGGTTCGTGCCGTCGCTGAACATCACCGATGAAGAAATCGCCGAAGGCCTGAAGCGTCTGCGCGCGGCCGTGCAGTCGTTCATCGCGTCGCGCTAGCCAACGGCGCTAGGTCAGGGCGTATCGCTTCATGACCTTGCCGAACGCGCGGCTGTCCGGTGCGGTCTCGGCCTGCAGGCCGGCCAGCCGTGCCCCGCGCACGTTGACGAACAGGTCATCGATGAACAGCGTGCGCTCGGCACGTGCGCCGAGCAGCGTCACCGCCTTGGCGAATATCGCCGGATCCGGCTTGCGCCCGCCCAGCGCACCGCTGCACAGGATGCGGCCGTGCAGCGCATCGGCCAGGGTCGGAAGGAGCTGTGGAATCGTCTGCGCCATCAGCGCGCCGTTGTTGGTCAGGATCCCGATCGGCAGTGCCTGCGCGATCCGTGCCACGCGTTCGATGACGCCAGTCTCCGGGATGCATGCCACGAGGCGCGCGGCCTGCCACTGCGCGATGCTGATCGTGGCCTGCAGCGCATCGCCCAGTTGCTGCAGGTAGGCGTCGGTCGCCATGCCGCTGTCGTAGGCGCGTTCCAGCCCACTGTCGAACAGTGCCGTCTGCACCTGCGCCGCGCTGCAGCCGATGCTGGCGGCCAGATGGCGCACACGCAGGTGCCGCGCATAGCGCACCAGCACGCCATCGAAATCCAGCAGCAGGCACTCGATCACACGCGGCATGGGGAAGTCTCGTCCAGGTCCAGGGCTGACCGTAACCCAGCCGGGGCCTGCGCTGCGACATCGCGTCGCACGTCGCCTGCACGGGCGGTCACTAGAATCGCGGGGACTGCCTGATGGAGATCGCCTTGAAACTGCTTGCCCCCGTGTTGCTTGCCGGCCTGATGCTGGCCCCGGCCGCCCATGCGCGTGTCTGCGCGATCGCCATCGACAGTACCGACCAGATGAGCTTCAGCCAGAAGGAACTCAAGGTTGCCGCGGACTGCACCCAGGTCAAGCTGACCCTGCGCCACACCGGCAAGCTCGCGGCGACCGCGATGGGCCACAACTGGGTACTGACCCGCGCCGCGGATTACCAGCCGGTGGCAATGGCTGGCATGCGCACCACGTTGGCCGACAGCTACCTGCCCAAGGGCGATGCGCGCGTGCTGGCGCATACCCCGGTGATCGGCGGTGGACAAAGCACCAGCGTCACCTTCTCCACCGCCAAGCTGACCAAGGGCGGCGACTACACCTTCTTCTGCTCGTTCCCGGGCCACTTCGCCATGATGAAAGGCCGTTTCGTGTTCGGTTGAAGCAATCAATATTTAACGGGGACGGGGGTAATTATTAACTACCCCCGTCCCCGTTATTTGATCAGCCCTTGACGACCTTGAACGCTTCGCGCGCGGCCTCGAGCGTTGCCTCGATGATGCTGTCGTCGTGTGCGCTGGACAGGAAGCCGGCTTCATACGCCGAGGGGGCGAGGAACACGCCGCGCTCCAGCATCGCGTGGAAGAAGGTGTTGAACGCGGTGATGTCGCACGCGGTCGCCTGGGCGTAGGTTTCCACCTTCTGGTCAGTGAAGAACAGGCCGAACATCGCGCCGACCTGGGTGGTGGTCACTGCCACGCCTGCGTCCGCCGCTGCCGCTTCCAGCCCCGCGCACAGGCGCGCGGCCGAAGCACTCAGGCGATCATGGAAGCCCGGTTCCTGCACCAGTTCCAGCATCGCCAGGCCGGCTGCCATGGCCACCGGATTGCCGCTCAGCGTGCCGGCCTGGTAGATCGGGCCGGCCGGGGAAATCTGCGACATCAGCTCCCGACGACCACCGTAGGCACCCACGGGCATGCCGCCGCCGATGATCTTGCCGAAGGTGGTCAGGTCCGGGGTAACGCCGTAATGCGCCTGCGCGCCACCGAGCGCCACGCGGAAGCCGGTCATCACTTCATCGAAGATCAGCACCGTGCCGTACTGCGTGCACAGTGCGCGCAGGTGCTGCAGGTAGCCCTCGCGCGGCGGGATGCAGTTGGCGTTGCCCACCACCGGCTCGATGATCAGCCCGGCGATGTGCTCGCCCTGTTCGGCGAACAGCGCGGTGGCCGCTTCGACATCGTTGTAGGGCAGGGTCAGGGTGAGTTCGCTCAGCCCGGCCGGGACACCCGGCGAGGTCGGCACGCCCAAGGTCAGCATGCCGCTGCCGGCCTTGACCAGGAACGAGTCGCCGTGGCCGTGGTAGCAGCCTTCGAACTTGACGATGCGGCTGCGGCCGGTGGCACCGCGTGCCAGCCGGATCGCCGACAGCGTGGCCTCGGTGCCCGAGTTGACCATGCGCACCATCTCGCAGGACGGCACCAGCCGGGTCAGGGTTTCGGCCATGGTGACTTCGGCTTCGCACGGCGCGCCGAAGGACAGACCGTTGCCGATCGCCTGCTTGACCGCCTGGCGCACGGCGGTGTGGTTGTGGCCAACAATCATCGGGCCCCAGGAGCCGACATAATCGATGTAGCGGTTGTCGTCCACGTCGTACAGGTAGGGGCCATCGGCGCGCTTGACGAAGAACGGCTCGCCACCGACCGATTTGAACGCGCGCACCGGCGAGTTGACGCCGCCCGGCAGCAGCTTCTGGGCGCGGGTGAACAGGGCGTGGGACTGGTCGTGGTTCATGCGGTCGTATCCTGGAAGCAAGCGAGGTAGGCGTGCAGCGTGGCGACCGGGTCGGGCGCGGCGTACACGCTGCTGATGACGGCAACCAGATCGGCGCCGGCAGCGATGAGCGGTGCCACATTGTCCGGGCTCAGCCCGCCGATCGCCACCCGGGGCACCCCGAGTGCGGCGCTTTGCCGCAGCAGGTCCGGTGGGGCGCGGCGGGTGGTGGCCTTGCTGGTGCTGGGGAAGAAGGCCCCGAAGGCGACGTAGCTGGCGCCAGCGGCGACCGCGCGCTCGGCCAGCGCCAGGGTGTCATAGCAGGAGGCGCCGATGAGGGCGTCCGGGCCGAGCAGGGCACGGGCGGCGGCGATATCGCCATCGTCCTCGCCCAGGTGCACACCGGCCGCGCCGACCGCCTGGGCCAGGGCCACGTCGTCATTGATGAGCAACGGCACTGCGTACAGCTGGCACAGGCCCTGCAGCGCAGCGGCCTGGGCGTGGCGCAGGGCCACATCGGCGCTCTTGTTGCGGTACTGCAGCCAGGTGGCGCCGGCCGCCAGCAGCGGCGCGGTGCGCGCCAGCAGCCGCGCGGTATCGGGCTCGTCGGGGGTGATGAGGTAGACGCCGCGGGGCGGCGTGGGGGCTGAAGCGTGATTCATCAATGGCTACCGGTAGCGCAACGGGAGTGGGACAATGAGCGCTGTCAGCTCTTGTCCCGCCGTGATTATCCGATGACCGACGCAACCGCCACCACCTTCCGCACCTGGATGTGCGTTGTCTGCGGCTTCCTGTACCGGGAAGAAGACGGGCTGCCGGACGAGGGCATCGCCCCGGGCACGCGCTGGGAAGACATCCCTGATACCTGGACGTGCCCGGACTGCGGCGTGACCAAGGATGATTTCGAAATGGTCGAAGTCGACTGAGGCACCGCCAGGCGCCGCGTCGCGGCACCGTCAGTGCAGGCGCGGCACCACGCCACCGAGGCCGACCAGCTTCTCGCGGACGAACTGGGCATCGCTGGCCTTGGCATTGCGCTTGAGATACAGCCCCAGGTCGTTGCGCGCGCCGGCCTCGTAATCCAGTTGCAGGTAGGCCATGCCGCGATCGCGCAGCGCGTCGTCCTGTTCGGGTGCCAGCTTCAGCAGGCGGTCGGCACTGCGCGCGGCGCGGTCCCATTCGCCGCGTTCCACGTACACGCCATGCAGGTTGCGCAGCATCCTCATCAGGATCGCGCGTGCCGGGGCCGGGTCCAGGATCTGCGCGAGCACGTCGTCGTCGGGGACTTCACCGCCCAGGTGTGAGCGTGCGCGTTCGCGCAGTTCCTCCACGCCCAGTGGGCGGCCGCCGTTGAACGGGTCCATCACCAGCACGCCGTCGTTGAGCGGCAGACGCACCAGGAAGTGCCCGGGGAAGGACACCCCGTCCAGCGGGATGCCGAGCCGGCGCGAGACTTCCATCTGCACCAGCGCCAGCGAGATCGGATTGCCCAGGCGGCGTTCGAAGACCTGGTTCAGATAGCTGTTGCGCGGGTCGTAGTACTCGCCATGGTCGCCGCTGTAGCCCAGCTCGTCGAACAGGTGGCGGTTGACCGCGGCGATCTTCAGCGGCCACATGTCGATCGTGGCGATCTCGGTGCGCAGGTGGTCGGCGTGACTCTGCAGGACCGCGTCGTAGACGGCGGGGTCCAGATCCGGGTATTCGTCCCGGGCGATCAGCAACGCGGTCGGCAACAGCGGCAGCGCCTCGTCATCCAGCTCGGCCAGTGAGTCCCACGTCGGCAATGTGATCTGCCCCTGCATGGGACAAGACTGGCGACAAACGCGCCGCGATTCAAGGGCGCGGCGCGTTTATCAGGGCACTTTTATTTGCCGTCGGCGATGCCGGGGCCGAAGGTGAGTTCGGTGCCGTCCTTGAGCGCCATCTTTTCGGCCTGCCCGGCGTTGAGTTCCAGCACGTAGCGGGCCGGCTCGCTGCTGGGGTAGGGCGGGCAACGATCGCCGGCCGAACACGGCGGCACATCGCGCTGCTGGCTGACCAGGCGGCGCTGCGCATCGAAGTAGAGGATGTCCAGCGCGATCTTGGTGTTCTTCATCCAGTACGCCTGCAGTTCTTCGCGTTCATGGATGAACAGCATGCCGTGGTCCTCGGGCATCTGGTCGCGGAACATCAGCCCGCGGGCGCGGGTATCGTCGTTGGTGGCCAGTTCAACGTGGTAACGGTTGCCGTCCAGTTCCACCCAGTGACGGGCGTTGGTGCTGGCACAGCCGGCCAGGGTGAACAGCAGGAGCAGGGGCAGCAGGCGCAACAGGGACATGGGCGTACCTCGTTGGGGCGGCCGGCGCGGGCGCCGGCCACGGGATCACATCACGATCGGCGGCTCACCGCCGATGATCACCACATCGGCCGGGCGGCGCGCGAACAGGCCGACGCTGACCACGCCCGGCAGCTGGTTGAGCTCGCGCTCCAGCTTGACCGGATCGGTGATCTCCAGGTGGTGGATGTCCAGGATCACGTTGCCGTTGTCGGTGACCACGCCCTCTCGCCAGGCCGGCTGGCCGCCGGTCATGTCCATGATGCGGCGGGCGACCAGGCTGCGGGCCATCGGGATCACTTCCACCGGCAGCGGGAACTTGCCCAGCACCTTGACCTGCTTGCTCGGGTCGATGATGCACACGAAGCGCTCGCTGGCCTCGGCGATGATCTTCTCGCGGGTCAGCGCGGCACCGCCGCCCTTGATCAGGTTCTTGTTGCCGTCGCATTCGTCGGCCCCATCCACATATAGCGACAGGTTGCCGGTGTGGTTGAGCTCGAGCACCTCGATGCCGTGCTGCTTCAGGCGCGCGGTGCTCTGGTCCGAGCTGGACACGGCGCCCTTGATGCGGTGCTGGATCTTGGCCAGGGCATCGATGAAGTAGGCCACGGTGGAGCCGGTGCCGACCCCCACGATCATGCCGTCTTCGACGTATTCAATGGCTTTTTCAGCGGCCAGGCGCTTGGCTTCGGACATGGCGGGCAACTCTTGGAGGAAAGGGGTCAGTGCTTTTCCAGCGACAGCAGCAGCTTCCACTGCGCAGCGGTCACCGGGAGGATCGAGAGACGGTTGCCGCGTGCGGTCAGCGGGAATCCTTCGCCCAGCGCATCGGCGTGCAGCTTGATCTCATCCAGCGAAATGGTGTCGCGCAGTTTGCGCTCGAAGGCCACGTCCACCAGCATCCAGCGCGGTTCTTCGCGGGTCGCCTTGGGGTCGTGGTAATCGGATTTGGGATCGAACTGGGTGTCGTCCGGGTAGGCCTCGCTGGCCACCGTGGCCAGCCCGACGATGCCCGGCACCTTGGTGTTGGAGTGGTAGAACATCACCCCGTCGCCGACCTTCATCCCATCGCGCATGAAGTTGCGCGCCTGGTAGTTGCGCACGCCGTTCCAGGGCTCACGGCCCACGCGCTGCAGATCGTCGATGGAAAAGGCGTCCGGTTCGGACTTCATCAGCCAGTAGCGCTTGCGTGCGGTCATGCGGAGTCTTTGATTACGGTAGGTGCCGACCGTTGGTCGGTACGCAGACAAGGGTGGAGACGTCGGTGCAGATCGCATCCACCGCGACGTCCCAGGATTGCACCGGCAGGTCATCGACCTGCTGGACCGAGAAGCCGACCCCGACCAGCCACGGCGGCGCCGGGCGCTGGTGGCGGAATGCGAAGCTGCGATCATACCAGCCGCCTCCCATGCCCAGCCGGCGACCCAGTGCGTCGAAACCCACCAGCGGCGCCACGACCAGCGCCATCTGCTCCGGTGCGAGCGTGTCGTCCAGCGCGAGATCGGGTTCGGGGATGCCGAAGCGGTTGGTGGTCAGTGCCTGCCCGGGGCGCCAGGGCGCGAAGCGCAGCGTCTTCTCGTGCAGGACCGGCAGGCAGTAGGTCAGGCCGGCGGGCAACTGCATCTGCCAGCGGTGCAGCGCGATCTCACCATCCATCGCCCAATAGCCGGCGACATGGCCCTGCGTGGGCGCGAAAGGAAGGGCGAGCAGGCCATCGGCCAACTGTTCGGCGGCGGCCAGGCGCACGGCGGCGGGGAGATCACGGCGGCGTTGGCGCAGCTGCTGGCGCAGTGCGGAGCGCGGGTCGGTCATGCCTGGGTCCGGAGCGTGCGGGGGAAGCGGATAAAACAAGAGCGACGTCCCAAGGGAACGCCGCTCTTGCTGGAATATTGCATTCTCCGCCGTGACGATGCATGCGAAACGACCTTGAACCCGGGGTTCAAGTGGGTACGCTGGGGTTCCATCGGGCTTCCCGCTACAAGGCGGACTTGCACTCCCGGCGCCGTCGCGCACCCGTGGTCGTAATTAAGGGACAAGGCGAATGTTTGCACACGCCGTCGTTCACAGCAGAGAACGCGACGAGGATTATAGCCCTCTTGTGCGATTCGACCAGTCCGTTCGTCGGTCGAATTGCACATCAATTCAGATCGATGAAGACCGCGCGATGCACGTGTGCAATCAATCACCGCGTGGAACCGGTCGCGTGGATCAACCCGCGCTGTCGAAAGCCCGATCCAGGCGGCGATTGAGATCGCTCAGGGTCTGCTGCAGAGCAATGGCCTGCCGGGCGTGCTCATCACGCAGCTGCTGCAGCTCGTGGGCCAGGTTCAGCGCGGCCAGCACCGCGACGCGGTCGACCGCGGCCATCCGGTTGCTGCCGCGGATCTCGCGCATCTTGGCATCCAGCAGCCGGGCAGCGGCGGTCAGGCTCTCGCGTTCCTCGGCCCCCACCCCCACCGTGTATTCACGATCCAGGATGCGGACACTGACCGGTTCGGTCTGGCTCATGTGTGCTGCTCCAGGGACTTGAGGCGGGTGATCATCGCTTCGACCCGGGAGCGGGCCTGTTCGTTCTTGGCCAGCAGCTGGGAGCGCTCGGCCACCAGCTGCTCCTGCTGATGGCGCAGGCTGCGGTTCTCGTCGGCCAGGCGTTCGTTGCGCTCAAGCAACGCCTCGACGCGGGCGGCGAAGGCCTGCAACTGGGCGATGGCGTCGGCGGGTTCCATGTCCGGCACCATAGGCAAGGGCGGACGGGGCGGTCAAGCGAATAATGACGGGGCCTGCTGGCAGTCGGCCCGCCGGTGCCGGGGCGGGGCCCGGGGCGGGCCATGGCAACCCGGTGGACACAGGTGGATTGCTACACTGTGGCGCTCACAAACCGTAGCCCCAAGATGACCGAACTCCCGAGTGTCGACGACGTAAACCAGGCCAGCCAGGCCCTGGGCCTGGGCGCCAGCGCCGCTGAACTGCACGGCGGCCTCTGCGGCTGGCTGTCCGCCGGCGGTGCGCCGGTGCGTGAATGGCCGGCCCGCGTGCTGGCCGATGACAACCTGCCGACCCCGGCCGAAGGTGACGCCCTGGCGCGCCTGCTCGATGCCAGCGTAGCGCAGATGGAAGACCGCGATTTCGCCTTCGAGCTGCTGCTGAGCGATGCCAGCGATACCGCCGCGCAGGCCGATGCGCTGTTCACCTGGGCGCGTGCGTTCCTGGGCGGCTTCGGGCTGGGCTCGGGCCAGAACCGGCCGGCCTTGTCCGAAGAGGGCGATGAAGCCCTGACCGATCTGGCCAAGCTGGCCCAGGCCTCCAGCGAAGACTTCGAAAGCGGCAACGACGACGATGAAGACGCGCTGGCCGAGATCGAGGAGTTCATCCGCGTGGCGGTGCTGCTGCTGCACGGCGACTGTGTGATGGCCGCGCGCCACCGGCAGCGCTTGAACTGAGATGGATATCCGGCAGCTGACCGGCATCTCCGCCGCCGAATACACCCGCCGCCGCCAGCAATTGATGGAGATGGCCGGCGATGACGCGATCCTGGTGCTGCCGGCCGCATCCGAGCGGGTGCGCAGCCTGGATACGCATTATCCATTCCGCCAGGACTCGGATTTCTGGTACCTGAGCGGCTTCCCGGAACCGGAGGCCGTGCTGGTGCTGATCCCGGGCCGTCGCCATGGCGAGGTGATCCTGTTCTGCCGCGAGCGCGACGCCGACCGCGAAGCCTGGGATGGCGCGCGCGCCGGCCAGGAAGGCGCGGTTTCGCAGTACGGCATGGACGATGCGTACCCGATCGACGATCTGGACGACATCCTGCCCGGCCTGCTGGAAGGGCGCTCGCGGGTGTACTACCACTTCGGCCGCGATGCCGAGTTCGATCTCAAGCTGATCGGCTGGGTCAACCGGGTGCGCTCGCAGGTGCGGCATGGCGCGCAGCCGCCGCATGAATTCCTGGAGCTGGGCCACCTGCTGCACGAACAGCGGCTGTTCAAATCGACCGCGGAAATCGCCGTGATGCAGCGCGCTGCCGACATCAGCGTGCAGGCGCACCGTGCGGCGATGCACGTGGCGCGGCCGGGCATCCATGAGTACGAACTGCAGGCCGATCTGGAGCGTGTGTTCCGTGCCAATGATGCCTGTGCGGCCTACAGCAGCATCGTCGGTGCCGGTACCAACGGCTGCATCCTGCATTACCGCGACAACAACGCGCGCGCGCACGATGGCGATCTGGTCCTGATCGATGCCGGCGCCGAGTACCGCGGCTACGCCAGTGATATCACCCGGACCTTCCCGGTCAACGGCCGCTTCACCGCCGAGCAGCGCGCGCTGCATGATCTGGTCGGTGCGGCGCAGGCTGCGGCACTGGCCCAGGCCCGCCCGGGCACTGCGTACGAGGCTGGCCATCTGGCCGCGGTGGAGACCTTGACCGAGGGCCTGCTGCGGCTCGGCCTGCTCAAGGGCACGCTGGAAGAGAACATCGCCGAAGCGCATTACCAGCGCTTCTACCGGCACAAGACCGGGCACTGGCTGGGCCTGGACGTGCATGACGTAGGCGACTACCGCTTGGCAGGGGACTCGCGGATGCTGGAGCCGGGCATGGTGTTCACCATCGAGCCCGGCCTGTATGTCTCACCGGACGACCGCAGCGTGGAAGCGCGCTGGCGCGGCATCGGGATTCGCACCGAAGACGACGTGCTGATCACCGAGGACGGCCATCAGGTGCTGACCGCAGCGTTGGCGCGCAGTGCCGATGAGATCGAAGAAGAAATGGCCAGGCGCTGATCCGCGCCAGGGTAGCGCCACCCCATGGGGTGGCTCTACGCGGATACCGGGGCGGCGATCAGCGGCCGGCGGCTGCAGGTACCGACCGTGGGTCGGCACCCGCATCGCCGCTCAGCTGGCGGCCGCAAACACCGGGCGGGTCAGGTTGTCCGCATCGCCCTCGGTGCACAGCACCTCGTCCTCGATCCGCACACCGCCATACGGGCGGAAGAAATCCACGCGCTCCCAGTTGATGCTGGCGCCATTGCCGGCCTGCTTCACTTCGTCCAGCAGCATGTCGATGAAGTACACGCCCGGTTCGATCGTGACCACCATGCCCGGCTCCAGCACGCGGGTCATGCGCAGGTACGGGTGACCCTGCGGGCGCTCGATGCGGCCACCGCGGTCGCTGGCGGCAAAGCCGGCCACGTCATGCACCTGCAGCCCGATCAGATGGCCCAGGCCGTGCGGGAAGAAGGCCGCGCTCACGCCGGTGGCCAACGCCGCTTCCGGCGAGACGTTGAGCACGCCGAAGTCCTTGAGGATGCCCATGAGCGACAGGTGTGCGTCGATGTGCAGCTGCTTGTAGTCCACGCCGGCACGCACAGCGGCGCCCATCTGCTGCTGGGCCGCATCCACGGCATCGATCAGCGCCTGGAATTCGTCATGGCCGCTGGCCGCATAGGTGCGCGTGATGTCGCTGGCATAGCCGTGGGCACTGGCACCGGCGTCGATCAGGAAGCTGCGCAGTGGGGTCGGCGCGCTGCGGCCCAGATCGGTGTAGTGCAGCACGGCCGCATGTTCGTTGAGGCCGATGATGTTGCCGTAGGGCAACTCATTGGCGTCCTGGCCGACCGCACGGCAGTACGCCATGTGGATCTCGAATTCGCTGGCGCCAGCGCGGAAGGCGGCTTCGGCGGCACGGTGGCCGCGCACGCCCAGCCGCTGCGCTTCGCGCATCAGGGCGATTTCATACGGCGTTTTGTAGCCGCGCTGCCAGTCCAGGTAATCGATGACCGGTGCGGGATTGTTCGGCACGAAGGCGCCCAGTGCACTGCGCGGTTCACCGAGGATCGCGCAACGCGCCGCATCCTTGGGCAGCAGCGCCAGCGCCTCGTCGGGCGTGCGGATGATCTGGATATCGACATGCTCCACCCACCAGCCATTCGGCGCACCCGGCACCACGTGCCAGTAATCGAAGGGCTGATGGAAGATCAGGGTCGGGCGCTTGCCGGGGGTGTACACCAGCCAGCTGTTGGGCAGCTTGGTCAGCGGCAGCCAGGCCTTGAAGTTCGGGTTCACCGCATACGGGTAATCGCGATCATCAAAGGCCTGGTAATGCAGGGTGCCACTGGGAATCACCAGATGATCGAAGCCGCCACGGGCCAGCGCTTCATCGGCGCGCTGGCGCATCACGCTGGCATGGTGGGAATACAGGGCGCCGAGGTCTGGCTGGTTCATGGCATGAAGCTCGCTGGCAGTGCGGAATGCAGCCCTAGATTCTGCCGCAATCCGCCAGCGGGCGCTGTGCCGGAACCGGCGCTCAGACTGCCGAAGTTTCCTCGGCGATCCACTGCCGCAGCTGCTCGCGTGATTCGCGGGGCAAGGTCAGGAAGCGGAAGCCCACCCAGGCCTGGCCCGGTGCATGGGTCTGCTCGCTCCAGAGCAGGTGCACGCCGACGTCGATCAGCAGCGGCTGACCCTGCGGGCCGGGAATGGTGAACTGCAGCTGGTACAGCGCATCGTCCTGCATCGGCACCGAGGCCAGCATCAGCATGCCGGTTTCGGAGACATTGCCGAGCCGGCCGATCACGGTCTCGGCCATCAGGTCGGTGACGGGCACCAGCTCGGTCACCTGGCGGCGCGGCGCGCGGCGGGTATCGGGTGTGGTCATTCGGTGCTCTCCGCAGGCGTGCCGGCCAGCGAGCGCAGGGTGCGCAGGGTGGCCTGCCACGCACGGTCAATCAGCCTGCCCTTGTCTTCGGTGACGATCCGCACCTGGCCATGGGCCATCAACCGCGACAGGGCATCCAGCGAGTACTCACCCACCTTCTGCCCACGTTGATTGACGAACAGCGCGTTGTCGGTGATCAGGCTGTACCAGGACAACCGCTGCCGGCGCACGTCGCCCTGCTGGTTGGTGGTGAACTCGAACCAGGTCCCGAAGGGCAGGGTGCGCAGCTGGCGATAGCAGTCGTCCTCGGCGGTGCTGCGCGCGAGCGGGGCGACCTTGCGCGGATCACTGGCATCGGCCTGCTCGCCCAGCCGCGTGCGGGCGCGCAGGCGGGCGGTGAGCTCGGTGCGTGAACTGCTGTCATCCTCGCCGCCGGGCGTGGACAGGCGCCGCGCGATCGCGGCCGCCTCGTCCTGGTGGTAGCCGACCTGCAGCAGAGCGGACTCGACCTGCTGCCCCAGCACATCATCACGCTCGGCCATGCCCGGCGCCAGGCAGGTCACCTCGGCGATCCGGGCAGTTTCCTGCTGGCGCTGCTGCCACTGCGGCGAGGTCTCGCCGTTGCGCAGCAGGGTGAGCGTGAGCACGTCCGACCACGCCTGTTTCAGCAGCGCCTGCACGAAGCGCGGGGGCGCGGCCTGTGCGCACAACTGCTCGATGCTGGTGCTGGCCTGCTGCTTGGCCGCCTCCAGCCGCTCCTTGCCGCGGGCGGCTTCGACATGCCGCCGCTCGGCCAGTTCGGCCTTGTGGGCCAGCGTGCGGAAGTGCTGCTGGATCTCCTCGTTGGCGGTGTCGAAGACCGCCACATCGCCGTCGTACTCGTTGACCACCTGGTCGACGGCGTGGCCGAGCTTCTGCACCAGCTGCGGGTCCACGTCTTCCTCGCCCAGCCAGTTGGCGCCGGCCTCGGCCACCGCATTGAGCAGTTCGCGCGCCGGGTGCTGGTCGCGCACGAAAAAGGCCGGGTCGGACAGGGCCGCGCGGGCGACCGGCACCTGCAGCCGGGTCAGCAGGTCGGCGGCCACGGCCTCGGGCCGCACCTCGCGCTGGATCTGCCCGTAGAGCATGTCGAGCAGATCGAAAGTGTCGCTGTCCTTGACCGTCAATGACGCCTGCGCGCCATGTTCGGCACGGACCTGGGCGAGCAGCGCGTTGTGCAGATCGGCCATGCTGCGGCGGGCGCCGCCGGGGGCGACCGCTTGGCCCTGCAGCCTGGCCAGCGTGGCGTGCACGGCGTCGGCCGGTACCGCCAGCGCGGGAGGCGCCTCGGGCGCCAGGAAGGCGTTTTCCGTGGGGGTGGCAACGGGCTGGGCCGAGGCGCCGACGGCTTGCGCGGCCAGCGCTGCGCCGCCAGGTACCGCGCCGGCCGCATGTGCCTGCCGGGCAGCGCCCAACAGCTGGTGCAGCGCTGACATTGCCGGTGCACCGAGGTCGGCCGCAGCGGGGCTGGTGGGGGCGCTCGGCGCTGACACGGACGCCGATGCCGTTGGCGGTGCCGCCGCCGCGTCACCGATGGGTGCGGTGCCGTCCGGCGCGGCGGACGCCGTGGCCAGTGCCATGGCTTGCTCGGTCATCGCTGCCCAGCCGGTACTCGGCGCGCTGCCGTTCCAGCCGGTCAGGGGCCGCGCCGCCGCGCCGCCGCGTGCGCCGGGCAGGCCACGCTCGGGACCGGTGATGATCCGGCGCGTGGTTGCCGAGCGGGCGAGATAGGGGGTGTACACCAGCCCTGGAAGCACGCCTTCGTGCGCGAGCAGGATGTTGGCGCGTTCGAGCAGTTCACCCAGCCGCTCCAGCAATTGACGGTCGAACACGCGGTACAGCGCCAGCTGTGTTTCCAGGCCCAGCGCGAAGTCTTCACCCAGTTCGCGCACGATCCGGCACAGCGCCTGCGGCCCGAACGGCAGGTCATCGACATCGAAGGCCGGTCCGGCGGCGAGCACCCCGAAGCGCTGGCCGAGCAACTGCAGGGCGGTGGCCGAGCGCTGGGCTTCGCGGCGGATGATGTCCACCAGCACGATGTCGCGGTCCACGTCGGTGTCGTTGACCAGGGTCAGCGCGGTAGCCGAAACGGATACCTCGGTCGGGACGATGCGCTGGGTGTGGCGGGGGCCGCGCAGGCTGGCCAGGCTCACCGCCACCGCCTCCAGGAAGCGGGGGCCGAACTGCGCGTTGACTTCATGCAGCTGGCGCGCCTGCGCGAAGATGTCCGCCTGGATCTGGCTGTTGCGCGCGCGCTCGGCATCGCGGAACAGCTCGCGCTCGAGCTCCACGATGGTCAGCTTGAGCGGCGCGGTGAGGGTCTGCACTGCCAGCCCGTGCAACGCGGCCAGCAGGCGGCGCACGCGCGGCGGCGCGGCCACGTCCGCAAAGCGGGTCATGTCGGGCTGGGACGACGAAGGTGCGGGCGCAGACATCCGATGTTCTTCCAGCTCCCCTGAGAACACGGAATCTAACGGTTTCGCCCGGTCCCTGCCAGAAGCGACACGGTTCGGGGTTCCCGGCGCCGGCCAGCGGCCGGCATTACCGTCCGGGCAGGCGCCGCCTGCTCAAGGCAGGAACAGCTCGACCACGTCGTTGGTGAAGCGCCGGCCCAGTTCGGTAGGGATGACCTCATCGCCGGTCACGGTCATCCAGCTCTTGGCCACGGCAATGCGCAGCGGCTCGGCGATCCGCGCCCGGTCCAGGCCGGTACGCGATTCAAAATCCTTCAGGCTGAAGCCTTCATGCAGGCGCAGCAGGTTGAGCATGTACTCGAACGGCAGGCGCTCGGCGCTGATCACATCGTCGCCGCCGATCGAGGCTGCGGTCCCGGCAGTGTCCATGAAGGTCTGCGGATGCTTGTGCTTCCAGCGGCGCAGCACGTGTTCTTCGGCGCCGCTGCTGATCTTGCCGTGTGCACCGGCACCGATCCCCAGGTAATCGCCGAAGCGCCAGTAATTGAGGTTGTGCTGGCTCTGTCGGCCGGGTTTTGCGTAGGCGCTGACCTCGTACTGCGCATAGCCGGCCTCGGCCAGCATCTGCTGGCAGTGTTCCTGGATGTCCCATGCCGAATCTTCGTCGGGGATACCCTGCGGCGGCCGCGCGAAGAACACGGTGTTCGGCTCCAGGGTGAGCTGGTAATGCGACATATGCGTGGGCTGCAGCGCGAAGGCGCGCTCCAGGTCATGCTCGGCCTGGGCCAGCGTCTGCTGCGGCAGCGCGTACATCAGATCGATGTTGAAGTTGTCGTAGCCGGCGTCCTGCGCCAGCTTCACCGCCCGCTCGGCCTCGCCACTGTCGTGGATGCGGCCCAGGCGCTTGAGCGCCTCGTCGTTGAAGGTCTGGATGCCGAAGCTGATCCGGTTCACACCGGCGGCGCGGTAACGGTCGAAACGACCATGCTCGGCGGTGCCCGGGTTGGTCTCCAGCGTCACTTCCAGGTTCGGCGCGAAGCGCAGCCGGGCCGAGGCGGCCTGCAGGAAGCGGTCGATCGCCTCCGGCGGGAACAGGCTCGGCGTGCCGCCACCGAAGAACACACTGCTCACCACCCGGCCCCAGACCAGCGGCAGGTCCTGATCGAGATCGCGGATCAACGCGTCGATGTAAGCCTCGAACGGCAGCTCACCCTTGGCCGCATGCGAGTTGAAATCGCAGTACGGGCATTTGCGGACGCACCACGGCAGATGCACGTACAGCGCCAGCGGCGGCGTCACCAGCCGCGGTGCGTGGTCGTGATCACCCGTGCAGGTTTCGCCGGGCAGGTGGGAACAGTGGTCGTGTGCCATCACAGCAGGGCGGGCAGCTTCTGCTTGAGCAGCTGCAGGGCTTTGGCGCGGTGGCTCATCGCGTTCTTCAGGTCCGGTGCCATTTCAGCCGCGGTCTGCGCCAGCACCGGGTCCAGGAACAGCGGGTTGTAGCCGAAGCCGTGGCTGCCACGCAGCTCATCGAGGATCACGCCTTCCCAGCTGCCTTCGCAGATCAGCGGCTGCGGATCATCGGCATGGCGCAGCAGCACGATCACTGCATAGAAGCGGGCCGTGCGGCGTTCGGCCGGCACCTCGCGCAGCGCCTCCAGCAGCTTGGCGTTGTTGGCGGCATCGTTGGTCGGGCTGCCGGCATAGCGCGCGCTGTACAGGCCGGGTGCGCCGTCGAGCGCATCCACGATCAGGCCCGAATCGTCGGCCAGCGCGGGCAGGCCGGTGCTCTGGCAGGCATGGCGCGCTTTGATCAGGGCGTTCTCGACGAAGGTCAGGCCGGTTTCCGGCACGTCGCTGACACCCAGCTCGCCCTGCGCCACGATCTCCAGCGGCAGGCCGCCGAGCATGGCCTGCAGTTCCTTCAGTTTGCCGGCGTTGCCGCTGGCCAGTACCAGTTTCATTGCTTGGGCTCCAGCAGATCCCACGTGTTGCCGTACAGATCGCCGAACACCGCGACCGTCGCGTAGACCTCCTCGCGTGGGGTTTCGAGGAAGACCACGCCCCGCGCGGTCATCGCCGCGTGGTCGCGCCAGAAATCATCGGTGTTCAGGAAGAAGCCGACCCGGCCACCGGTCTGGTTGCCGATCCGCGCGCGCTGCTCGTCGTTGCTGGCACGCGCCAGCAGCAGGGCCGCCGCGCTGGCGTCGGCCGGCCCGACCACCACCCAGCGCTTGTCGCCCTGGTCGATGTCCTGGAGCAGGCTGAAGCCCAGCGCGCCGGTGTACCAGGCGATCGCCTCGTCGTAGTCGGCCACCACCAGGGTGGTCAGGGCGATGCGACGGTTCATGCCTGGGCCAGGGCTGCCTGCTGCGCAGCGAACAGATCCTTGATGCCCTTTTCGGCCAGGACCAGCAGCGCATCCAGCTCATCGCGGCGGAAGGCATGGCCTTCGGCGGTGCCCTGCAGTTCGATGAAGCCGCCGCCGTCGTTCATCACGACGTTCATATCGGTATCGCAGTCGCTGTCTTCGGCGTAATCCAGATCCAGCACCGGGGTGCCGCGGTACACGCCAACCGACACCGCCGCGACCGCGCCGAAGATCGGGTTGCGCTTGATGTCGCCGCGCTTGATCAGGAAGTTCACCGCATCCACCAGGGCCACGTAGGCGCCGGTGATCGCCGCGGTGCGGGTGCCGCCGTCGGCCTGCAGCACATCGCAATCGAGCGTGATCGTGCGCTCGCCGAGCGCGCCGCGGTCGATGCAGGCGCGCAGGGTGCGGCCGATCAGGCGCTGGATCTCCAGCGTGCGGCCACCCTGCTTGCCGCGGGCGGCTTCGCGGTCGTTACGGGTGTGGGTCGAACGCGGCAGCATGCCGTACTCAGCGGTCACCCAGCCTTCGCCCTTGCCACGCAGGAAGCCCGGCACGCGGTTTTCCACGCTGGCCGTGCACAGCACGCGGGTCTCGCCGAAGCTGACCAGGACCGAGCCCTCGGCGTGGCGGGTGAAGGCGCGCTCGATGCGCACTTCGCGCAGCTGGTCGGCCTGGCGGCCACTGGGACGGGAATCAGTCATGCTCAAGTTCCGGTAAGACGAGGGATGCGGGGCCACGCCCGGGCCGGGGACCGGCGGGCGAGGAGGCTCTAAGGAGACCGCTAGGGTACCATTTGCACTTTGAGAGCACCGGAAACCCGCATGATTCGAAGCATGACCGCCTATGCCAACGGCGAGCGCGCCACCCGCTGGGGCACGCTGGCCTGTGAGCTGCGCTCGGTCAACCACCGGTTCCTGGAGGTCGGCGTCCGCCTGCCCGAAGAACTGCGTGCGTTGGAGCCGCACCTGCGCGAGCGCGTCGCTTCCCGCTGCAGCCGCGGCAAGATCGATCTGGTCATGCGCCTGCGCGCGCCGGAGGTCACCGGTGCACTGGTGGTCAACGATGCGCTGCTGGGCCAGCTCGGCGAGCTGGCGACCCGGTTGTCCTCGGGCTTCCCGAGCCTGCAGGTGAGCTTCACCGAACTGCTGCAGATGCCGGGCGTGATGCAGGGCGAGGCCGTGGATGCCGCCGCGCTGCATGCCGAGGCCCTGGCACTGCTGGATACGGCCCTGGACGGCTTCGTGGCCGCGCGTGAGCGTGAAGGCGACAAGCTGGCCACCGCGATCCAGGAGCGCGTGGACAGCATCGAGCGCATCGCCGCCGAGGTCACCACCCTGATCCCGCTGATCCGCGAGGGCCAGCGCACCAAGCTGGCCGCCCGCCTGGCCGACCTGCCGCACCCGGTCGATCCCGGCCGGGCCGAGCAGGAACTGGTCATGTGGCTGCAGAAGCTGGACGTGGATGAGGAACTGGATCGCTTGGGCAGCCATATTGCCGAGATCCGCCGCGTCTTCAAGCAGCGTGAGCCGGTCGGCCGCCGCCTGGACTTCCTGCTGCAGGAGTTCAACCGCGAGGCCAATACGCTGGGCTCCAAATCGGTGGACAGCCGCACCTCCAATGCCGCCGTCGAGCTGAAGGTGCTGATCGACCAGATCCGCGAACAGGTGCAGAACATCGAATGAGCAGCCAGATCCCGGCCGTCGGCGCGCCTGCGCGCGGCACCCTGTACATCGTGGCCGCGCCCTCCGGGGCCGGCAAGAGCAGCATCGTCAACGCCACCCTGGCCCGCGACCCGCAGATCGCCCTGTCGATCTCGTTCACCTCGCGCGCCACGCGCCCGGGTGAGATCAATGGCGAGCACTACCACTTCGTCAGCGCCGAGGAATTCGAGCGGATGATCGCCGCCGGTGACTTCTTCGAGCATGCCTGGGTGCATGGCGACTGGAAGGGCACCGCACGGCAGTCGGTCGAGCCACAGCTGTCGGCCGGCCAGGACGTGCTGCTGGAGATCGATTGGCAGGGCGCCCAGCAGGTCCGCCAGCTGGTGCCGGGCACGGTCACCGTGTTCATCCTGCCGCCGTCCAAGCAGGCGCTGCAGGACCGGATGCGCAAGCGCGGGCAGGACAGCGAGGCGGTGATCGCCCAGCGCCTGGCCGCCGCGCGTGAAGAAATGCTGCACTTCAACGACTTCGACTACGTGATCGTCAACGAGGTCTTCGAGACCGCGGTGGACGAGCTGTGTGCCATTTTCACGGCCAGCCGCCTGCGCCGGGAAGCCCAGAAGGTCCGCCACGCGGGCCTCATCCAGGCACTGCTGACCCAGGATCCGGCCACAACCGACTGATTCTCAACGGGGTGCTAGCCGGTTGGCTTGATTTTGTCCAGCCCTGGCCGGTACAATCCGTCCCCTTTCCCTCATTCGATTGAGCAGCCCTCACCGGCTGCCGGGAGCCCGCATGGCCCGCATCACCGTAGAAGATTGTCTGGAAGTCGTGAACAACCGTTTCGAACTGGTCATGATGGCGTCCAAGCGCGCCCGTCAGCTGGCCAATGGCGTCCAGGCCACCCTGGACAACAGCGAAACCGAAGACAAGCCGACCGTGCTGGCGCTGCGCGAAATTGCCGCCCGCAAGATCGACAACGCCCTGATCGACGAAGTCGAGAAGGCCGAGCGCGAGCGTGCCGAGCGTGAAGCACTGGAATGGGCCGCTGCCGAAGTCGTCGCCGACGAAGACATGTCCAAGAACGACGACTGATCGCCTCGCGCGTCCGTTGTTGTTGCTGCGAACAGCCCGCCTTTTGGCGGGCTGTTTCGTTTGTGCCGCCAGTCGCTGTGGTGAGGGCGTGTTGTTGCAGGTGAAACTCCCTGTTCAGGATTTGCCGATATCACGCCGCTGGCATAGTCTTTGAGCATGAACCCAGGCCCCACTGCCAAGGTCGCCACGCCCGCCGGCGCGGCCGTACCCGACTATGTCCTCCAGCTTGAGCGCGCAGCGCACTATCTGCCGCCCGACCAACTGCCACTACTGCGCCGCGCCTGGGAAGTAGGCGCCGCCGCGCATGCCGGCCAGACCCGCAAGTCGGGCGAACCCTACATTACCCATCCGGTCGCCGTGGCCCAGGTGCTGGCCGAGCTCGGCCTGGACGTGGAGGCGCTGATCGCTGCGATCCTGCACGACACCATCGAAGACACGCCGCTGACCCGCGAGGAGCTGGCCGCCGAGTTCGGCGAAGCCGTGGCCGAGCTGGTCGATGGCGTGACCAAGCTGGACAAGCTGAAGTTCCGTGATCGCCAGGAAGCGGCGGCGGAGAGTTTCCGCAAGATGCTGCTGGCGATGTCGCGCGATCTGCGCGTGATCATGATCAAGCTGGCCGACCGCCTGCACAACATGCGTACGCTGGGTGCGCAGAGCCGCGAGGCACGTGGCCGCATCGCCCGCGAAACGCTGGAAATCTACGCCCCGATCGCGCAGCGGCTGGGCATGAGCCTGGTCAAGAGCGAGCTGCAGAACCTGGGCTTCAAGGCGCTGTACCCGTGGCGCCACGCGATCCTGGAAAAACACATCCGCAGCCAGCCGGTGGTGCGCCGCGAGGCGATGGCGCAGGTGGAAGTGCAGTTGAGCCAGCGCCTGGCCAAGGAAGGGCTGGAGCACCGCCTGGTCAGCCGCATCAAGACCCCGTGGAGCATCTACAACAAGATGCACGACGAGAACAAATCCTTCGACCAGGTCATGGATGTGTTCGGCTTCCGCCTGGTCGTGCGCAACGTGCCCAGCGCCTACCACGCGCTCGGCGCGGTGCATGCCACCTTCAAGCCGCTGGATGGGCGCTTCCGCGATTTCATCGCGATCCCCAAGGCCAACGGCTACCAGTCGCTGCACACGGTGCTGTTCGGGCCGTATGGCTCGCCGATCGAGGTGCAGATCCGTACCGAGGAGATGGACCTGATCGCCGAGCGCGGCGTGGCCGCGCACTGGACCTACAAGTTCGGTGGCGACTCGCCCAACAGCGCACAGAGCCGTGCACATGCGTGGATCGTGGAGTTGATCGATTCCCAGCGTGCCGCCGGCTCCTCGCTGGAATTCCTGGACAACGTCAAGGTGGATCTGTTCCCGGACGAGGTCTATCTGTTCACGCCCAAGGGCAAGATCCTGGCGCTGCCGCGCAATTCCACGGCGCTGGATTTCGCCTATGCGGTGCATACCGATGTGGGCAACATGGCGGTGGCCTCGCGGGTGGACAAGAAGCTCGTCCCGCTGCGCACCAAGCTGGTCAGTGGGCAGACGGTGGAAGTGATCACCGCGCGTTCGGCCACGCCCAAGCCGCAGTGGCTGGAGTTCGTGGTCAGTTCCAAGGCGCGCACGGCGATCCGTCATCAGCTCAAGCAGCTCGAGCACGAGGACGCGGTGCAGTTGGGCCATCGGATGCTGGACCGCGCGCTGGAGGCGATGGACAGCTCGCTGGAGCGGTTGCCGAAGGGGCGGCTGGATGCGTTCCTGGCCGAGCACCGGTATCCGCGCCTGGAGGCCCTGCTGGCCGAAGTGGCGCTGGGCAACTGGATGCCGAACCAGGCCGCGCAGGCGCTGATGGCGTATGCGGAGCTGCGCGGTGGGGCGCATTCCAAGCATTCGCAGGAAAAGATCCTGATCAATGGCAGCGAGCGCGGGGTAGTGAGCTTCGCGAACTGTTGTCAGCCGATTCCGGGCGACGACATCATGGGCTACCACACGGCCGGCAAGGGCATCGTGGTGCACCGTCTGGACTGCCCGAACCTGGCCGAGCTGCGCAAGTCGCCGGAGCGCTGGGTGCCGATCGGGTGGGATACGACGGTATCCGGGGATTACGACACCTCGTTGATCGTGGAAGTGGAGAACGGGACCGGCGTGCTGGCGCAGTTGGCGGCGGCGATCGCGCAGAGCCATTCGAACATCGAGCGGGTGGATTATCTGGACCGCGATTTCAATGCGGCGGTGCTGGCGTTCAATATCCAGGTGCGCGATCGCAACCATCTGGCGGAAGTGATGCGGCGTCTGCGGCGGTTGTCGGTGGTGCAGTCGGTCAGGCGCCAGTAACGCGCGAGCTGCTACCCGCCAACGGCGGTTCACGTGCGCCTTCTTCCTGCGTGGGGGATGTGACGGGCAGGCCGGGGCAGGACCCGCTGCAAGTACGTCCCTGTAAGCTCGTGTGTTGCCATCCATGGCAACACACGGTCCTGCCCCGGCCCACCCGTCACCTCCCTGTCAGGGCGTGCGGGGGTGCGGAGAGAGGTGGCGTGGCTACCGCGAACGGATGGGTCATTGGCGCTGCGCGGTTGGGGGGCGTCCACGCATGGCGTGGCGCTACCCTTGGGGGCGCTACAATTGTGTTCCCCCTTTTGAATCGTGGAGCTTCCATGTCCCGTCAGATCATTACCAGTGCCAAGGCCCCGGCGGCCATCGGTCCGTATTCGCAGGCTGTGCGTGCGGGCAATACCGTGTACTTCTCGGGCCAGATTCCGCTGGATCCGGCCACCGGTGACATCGTGGGTGTGGGCGATATCGAGGCGCAGGCGCGTCGTGCGTTCGACAACCTGAAGGCCGTGGCCGAAGAGGCCGGTGGTTCGTTGGATCAGATCGTCCGTCTGGGCCTGTACCTGACCGATCTGGGCGAGTTCGCCAAGGTCAATGCGGTCATGCAGGATTACTTCAAGGCGCCGTTCCCGGCACGTTCGACCATCGAAGTGGCGGGTCTGCCGAAGGCGGCCAACTTCGAAGTCGATGCGGTGATGGTGCTCGACCAGGCCTGACGTGGCGCGGTCACGGGCTCCTGCACCGGCGCTGGCCGCAGCCGGGGAGGCATCGTTGTCGATGCTCTCCGGTATCGGGCCGGCGGTGGCGATCAAGCTGGCCGCCCGTGGCCTGTCGTCGCTGCAGGATCTGTGGCTGCATCTGCCACTGCGCTATGAAGACCGTACCCGGCTGACCACCATTGCCCAGTTGCAGCCGGGGGTGGCGGCGCAGGTGGAGGGGCGGGTGAGCGCGGTGGAGCGCGGGTTCCGCTATCGGCCGGTGCTCAAGGTCGCGATCGAGGATGATTCGTACGGCACGCTGGTGCTGCGTTTCTTCCACTTCCGCGCCCAGCAGGTCGCGCAGTTTGCCGTGGGCACGCGCATCCGCTGCTACGGCACCGCCAAGCCTGGCCATCACGGGCTGGAGATCGTCCACCCCAGTTACCGGGTGATGGGCGGCAATGAAGATGACGAGCTGGGCGACAGCCTCGATCCGGTCTATCCGGCGGTCGAGGGGGTTGGCCCCGCCACGATGCGTAAATTCATCGGCCTGGCGCTGGACAGGCTGCCGGAAGAATCCACGCTGGAACTGCTGCCGGCCGGGTGGTTGTCCGGGCTGGGGTTGCCCTCGCTGCGCAGTGCGCTGCTGACCGTGCACCGCCCACCGCCGGACGCCGATCTGGTGGCGCTGGCCGCGGGCCGGCATCCGGCGCAGCGCCGGTTGGCTATTGAAGAGCTGCTGGCACACCACCTGAGTCTGCGCCGTCAGCGCATGGCGTTGCAGGCGCATCACGCGCCCTCGCTGCGCGGTCAGGGTGCCTTGGTGGCGCAGTTGCGCGACAGCCTGCCGTTCCAGCTGACCGGTGCGCAGCAGCGCGTGTTCGAGCAGATCCGCAAGGACCTGGCCAAGGCGCATCCGATGCTTCGGCTGGTGCAGGGCGATGTCGGCTCGGGCAAGACCGTGGTGGCCGCGTTGGCGGCGATGCTGGCGGTGGAGCGGGGCAAGCAGGTCGCATTGGCCGCACCCACCGAGCTGCTCGCCGAGCAGCATATGAACAATCTGCGCGCCTGGCTGGAGCCGCTGGGCGTGCGCACGGCGTGGCTGGCTGGCAAGGTCACCGGCAAGGCGCGCACCAAGGTGTTGGCCGAGGTCGCCTCGGGCCAGGCGCAGGTGGTGGTCGGTACGCACGCGCTGATGCAGGACAGTGTGGTGTTCAAGGATCTGGCACTGGCGATCGTCGATGAGCAGCACCGTTTCGGCGTGCACCAGCGGCTGGCGCTGCGCGACAAGGGGGCGGGTGGGCGCAGTGTGCCGCACCAGCTGGTGATGACGGCGACGCCGATTCCGCGCACCCTGGCGATGTCCGAGTACGCTGATCTGGATGTCTCGGCGATCGACGAACTGCCGCCCGGGCGCACGCCGGTGCAGACCGTTGCGCTCAACAATGATCGCCGGCCGGAGTTGATCGAGCGTATCGCCGTCGCGTGCCGCGAAGGCCAGCAGGTGTACTGGGTCTGCACGCTGATCGAGGAAAGCGAAGAGCTCGATGCCACGCCCGCGCAGGCCACGTTCGAATCGCTGCAGGCGCTGCTGCCGGGCGTGCGCGTGGGGCTGGTGCACGGGCGGCTGAAGGCGAGTGAGAAACTCGCCACGATGGTCGCCTTCAAGGCCGGCGAGATCGATCTGCTGGTGGCCACCACGGTGATTGAAGTGGGCGTGGACGTGCCCAATGCCTCGTTGATGATCATCGAGAATGCCGAGCGCCTCGGCCTGGCCCAGCTGCACCAGCTGCGCGGCCGGGTGGGGCGCGGCTCGGCCGTATCGCGTTGCGTGCTGCTGTACCAGGCGCCGTTGTCGAACATGGCGCGCGAGCGGCTGGAAACGATGCGGCAGACCAACGATGGCTTCCTGATCGCCGAGAAGGATCTGGAGCTGCGTGGCCCGGGCGAATTGCTGGGCACGCGGCAGACCGGCCTGGCCGGGTTCCGGATGGCCGATCTGGCCCGCGATGCGGATCTGCTGCCAGGCGTGCACGCGCTTGCCGAGCGGCTGCTGGCGGAGGCGCCTGACGTGGCCGATCAGGTGGTGCGACGCTGGATCGGCGCAGCCGTGCGGTACGCGTCGGCATAACGCGTTCCCCACAACGCCGATTACCCACATTCAAGGCCAGCCGGCTTTGTGGCCAACGTGAGGCGTGGGAGGGCACCGCCTTGTATTTGTCATGACAGGGTGCGAAAGTCCCTTGCCGATTATCAAGACGGCAACGATGAGCAAGAAGATTCCGCTGTTGATCGACACCGACCCCGGTGTCGATGATGCCCTGGCCCTGTTGATGGCCTTCGCCGATGAGCGCCACGATATCGTTGGCCTGACCATCGCCGCCGGCAACGTAGGCCTGGACCACACGGTCCGCAATGCCCTGAAACTGTGCGAAGTGGCTGGCCGCGACGATGTGCCGGTCTACGCCGGTACCGCCGACCCGCTGCTGCACCCCTCTGTCGATGCCGCCCATGTACACGGCGCCGATGGCTTTGGTGATGTGAACCTGCCGGCCGCCAAGCGCCAGGCCGAGGCCGAACACGCTGCGCTGGCGATCCTGCGCCTGTCGCACGAATACGCCGGTGAGCTGTTCCTGGTCGCGCTCGGCCCGCTGACCAACCTGGCGCTGGCCCTGAAGCTCGACCCGACCCTGCCGCAGCGCGTGAAGCGCTTCCTGGTCATGGGCGGGGCGGTGACCTGCCACGGCAACATCACCCCGGCCGCCGAGTTCAACATCGCCTTCGATCCGGAGGCGGCGCACATCGTGTTCACCGGCTTCCCGCACATCGAAGTGGCCGATTGGGAGGCCACCGTCGCCCACGGCCTGCTGCATGCCGACGTCGAGCAGTGGCTGGCGGCGGACAGCGACAAGGCCCGTTTCTACGAGCTTATCTCGCGCCAGACCCGCCTGTGGTCCGAAGACAGCCGTGGCGAGCGCTGGTACGCCGCCGATGCCCTGGCGATGGCCTGGGCGCTGCAGCCGGAAGGCGCGCTGCGGGTCGAATCGCGTCCGCTGAACGTGGAACTGGCCGGCGTGCACAGCCGGGGTGCTACCATTGTCGACTGGAACCGCCAGACCGGGCAGCCTGACAACACTCAGCTGCTGATGGCCTACGACCAGGGTCGCTTCGAGGCCCAGGTGAGGGCGGCACTCGGCGTCTGATGACGCCGCTGCGGCGGACCTTTCGCACGGTTGATGGACCCGGCTTGCCCTTTGCGGCGGCCGGGACTATAATGCCGCTCTTGACCACCAGCCCTTATTACGGTGCGCGCCCATGAAGGCCGATATTCATCCTGCTTACCGCGACGTGGTTTTCCACGACGTTACCTCTGATTTCAAGATCCTGACCCGTTCGACCATGTCCACCAAGGACACGATCAAGTGGGAAGACGGCAACGAGTATCCGCTCGTCAAGGTTGAAATCTCCTCGGCTTCGCATCCGTTCTACACGGGCAAGCACAAGGTGATCGACACCAGCGGCCGTATCGACAAGTTCCAGAAGCGTTTCGGCAAGCCGGCGCCGACCGCGGCCTGATCTGTCGACGCAGCTGCTTGAAAACAACGGTCGCCTCGGCGGCCGTTGTTTTTTGTTGTCCCCGGTTTGCTGAACGCCAGGTGAGGCCTGCATGCCCCGCCGACGGAACGCTGTGTCCGTGCGTTGGCGCGAGCCCTTGCGCGCGCTGGCACAGCGCCTGCGGTGCGGCCTGGAAGCTGCGTCTACGACTTCCGTCCTAGGGCGTCGAAAATGTTGCTGTGCGATAATGGCGGGATCCACGATAACGATCGTGGACTTCCTTCACGTGCCTGACCCATGCGCTTGGGCGGGCGCCTTCCCTCGAGGAGCGCACACAGTGTCCGATCTTGATCAGGTCACGCTCAACGCCGGCGACACGTCGGTTGTTCTGCCAGTCATCAAACCCACGCTCGGCAACGATTGCGTCGATATTTCGAAGCTGACCAAGGAAACCGGTCTCTTCACGTACGACTCCGGCTTCACCGCCACCGCCAGCTGCAAGTCCGCCATCACCTATATCGACGGTGACAAGGGCGTGCTGCTGTATCGCGGCTATCCCATCGAGCAGCTCTCGGAAAAGTCGAGCTACGTCGAAGTGGCCTACCTGCTGATCAACGGCGAGCGTCCGAGCGCCGAGCAGCTGAAGGCCTTCACCGACGAGCTGGCGGCCGAAGCCGATGTGGATCCGTCGATCAACACGCTGATCGGCAGCTTCGCCAAGGATGCCCATCCGATGGCCATCCTGACCGCCGCCATCGCGCAGCTGTCGGGCATCTACCACGCCTCGCTGGACCTGTCCGACGCCGAACAGCGTCGCCACGCCGCGGTGCGCCTGATCGCCAAGGTGCCGACCCTGTCGGCCCTGATCTACCGCCACGGCAAGGGCCTGCCGGCCAACAAGCCGGACACCTCGCTGGATTACGTCAGCCGCTTCCTGAAGCAGACCTTCGAGTCCGCCGATGGCCAGTACGAGCTGAACCAGGACGTGGTCAAGGCACTGGATCTGCTGTTCATCCTGCACGCCGACCATGAGCAGAACGCCTCGACCTCGACCGTGCGTCTGGTCGGTTCGACCGGCGCCAACCCGTACGCATCTGTCGCCGCGGGCGTCACCGCGCTGTGGGGTCCGGCCCACGGCGGTGCCAACGAAGCCGTGCTGAAGATGCTGGAAGAGATCGGTTCGGCCGACAACGTCGAGTCCGCCGTGCTCAAGGCCAAGGACAAGACCTCCGGCTTCCGCCTGATGGGCTTCGGCCACCGCGTGTACAAGAACTTCGACCCGCGCGCCAAGGTCATCGGTGAGATGACCGGCAAGGTGCTCAAGCAGCTGGGCGTGCAGGATCCGCTGCTGGACGTGGCCGTCAAGCTGGAGCAGGCCGCGCTGCAGGACGACTACTTTGTCGCCCGCAAGCTGTACCCGAACGTCGATTTCTACAGCGGCATCATCTACAAGGCGCTGCAGATCCCGACCGAAATGTTCACCGTCATGTTCGCCCTGGGCCGTACCTCCGGCTGGGTGGCACATTGGCTGGAACAGCAGGTCGATCCGGAAATGAAGATCGGCCGTCCGCGCCAGGTCTACACCGGCAGCGACGTGCGCGACTACCAGGGCTGATCGCCCCGGCAGGTTGTGATGAAAACGTCCCGCACTGCGGGGCGTTTTTTTTTGGGGTGCCGGACACCTCTTTTCATACTTCTTGCATGGGCCTCACTTCGATCGAGGTACAACCTTGGCGGTCATCCTCACGCCCATGGAGTCCCTCATGAATCGTTTGATCGCCGTTGTCCTCATCGCCGCACCGCTGAGCCTGGCCAGCGCCGGCGCACATGCCCAGTACACCGGCCCTGGCGCGACCAGTGCGGTCACCACCGTCGCCGAAGCACGCGACCAGCGCGATGACCAGCCCGTCGTGCTGCAGGGCACGCTGATCGCCAAGATCGGCCACGAACGCTATCGCTTCAAGGATGCCACCGGCGAGATCGACGTCGAGATCGATGACAAGGATCTGCCTGACCGGCAGCCCGTCAGCGCGACGACCGTGGTGGAGTTGCAGGGAGAAGTCGATACCCATCGCTTCAAGCCCACCGATATCGATGTGGAGCACGTGCGGATCATCGGCACGCGCTGATCTGCCTGCACCGTCGAACGCCCCGCAGTGCGGGGCGTTCTGCGTTCATCGTCCGGCGGCCCTCAGCGTGTTTCCACATAGCGGCTGGGCGGTTCCCCCAGCACGCGACGGAACGCCGACGAGAACGCACTTGGGCTGGCGTATCCCAGATCCAGTGCGATCCGGGTGACCGGCTGCCCGGCACCCAGGCGTTCGATCGCGGCGAGCAGGCAGACCTGCTGGCGCCATTCGGCAAACCCCACCCCGGTGTCCGCGCGGAACTGGCGGGTGAACGTGCGTCGGCTCATGCCCGCCTCGGCGGCGACCTCATCGAGCGAGGCGGCGATCGAGGGCGCATCGAAGAGCCGCTGGCAGGCGCGCGCCAGGCGCGGGTCGCGGAGCAGCGGTGCATGCAGTGACAGCCGTGGCATCGCAGCGATCTCCGCGACCAGCAACTGCATCAGCCGGCCGGCACGCCCCTCCAGGTCGTACAGTGCCGGCAGATCGACCGCATCGTCCATCAGGTGCCGCAGCAGCGCCGATACGGCATGCACGCCGCAGCGGGCCGGCAACTGGACCGCCGCCACTTCTTCGGCCGCTACGAAGACATTGAGCATCGTGACCGGGCCACGCATCGCCATGGCGTGCGCGACGCCTGCCGGCACCCAGCAGGCACGCTGTGGTGGCACCAGCCAGTGTCCTTCGGGTGTGGTGAGGCTGATGGTGCCGCGCGAGGCAAACGCGAACTGACCGCGCCGATGCGCGTGATCGGGGAAGACGGATCCGGCGGCGTAGTCGTTGGCGGTGACCACCACGGCGCGCGGCAGATCTTCAAAGGGATCGAGCAGGGTATTGCGCATGGCCCGGATTCTATCGCCATCGGCCTGGCATCGACGGCGGGCCACGCGCCGCCGCCCTAACATCGCGGCCCAACCTCACGTTTCCATGGTGCCGCCATGACCACTACCTTTCATCGCGTCGGCACTGGCGCCCATCCTGTCCTGGTCCTGCACGGCTGGTTTGGCGACGCCCATGCCTTCGAACCGATCGAGCCGTGGCTGTGCGGCGAGGCCTTCAGCTACATCTTCATGGATTGCCGCGGCTACGGTGGCATGCGCGGGGCGACCGGTGACTACACGATCGACGAGATCGCCAATGACGCACTGACCTTGGCCGACACGCTCGGCATCGAGACCTTCAGCCTGGTCGGGCATTCGATGGGCGGCATGGCCATCGAGCGGATCGCGGTGCTCGCCCCGGATCGCGTGCGCGCGCTGGTCGCCGTCGCGCCCGTGCCGTGCGGTGGCATTGCCTACGATTCCCCGACCCGGCAGTTGCTTGAAGCGGCCGCAGGCAGCGTGAGCATCCGCCGGGGCATCATCGATCGCAGCACCGGTGGGCGGTTGCCCGCCGCGTGGCTGGACTGGAAGGCGCAGTACTCGATGGCGCACGCCTCGCCGGAGGCATTCGCGGCGTACTTCCCGGCCTGGGCGGACACCGATTTCAGCGCGGAAATTGCGGACCGGCATCCGGTGAAGGTGCTGGTCGGCGAGCACGATCCTGTGTTCAACGCGGCATTGATGGGCAGGACCTACCTGCGCCGCTATCGGCAGGCGACCGTGGAGGTGCTGGAAAATGCGGGTCACTACCCGATGAACGAAACGCCGCTGGCCCTGGTCGCGGCGATCGAGCGCTTTCTGATTCCGTTCGCCGAGGCCTGAAGGAGGCCGCGCGTACTCTCAGCGGCTGCCCAGATAGCCCTCGATCTCGCTGTCGGCCAGCAGCTCCCGGACCTGTGCAGCCGACGCACGCCGCATCGGCTTCTCATCGATCGCCGACAGCGGCGGTTGGCGCAGGCCGTCATACGGCAGTACCGCGATGTCGAAGGTCAGGTCTTCGGCGCTGAACACCCAGACCGGGGCGTCCAGGCTGCGCTCGCGGTCCAGCCGCAACCGGCGCGTCCGTGATTCGGCCGGAATGCCGTGCTCATCGAGGTAGCGCTGCACGGCATCGGCATCGTCGCTGTGCACCTGCAGCTGCACGGGGCTGTTGGCGTCGGCGGTGCCGTCCAGTACGGGGCCACACAGGCGGGGTGAGAAACCCTGCAGAAAGTCCATCGCACGCAGGGCGGCCTCGCGGCGCTGGCGCAACTGCGCGCCATGGTCGGCACCGGCGAACAGGCGCTGGTACTCGCGCAGGGCGTCTTCGATCTCGGTGTTGCGGGGCAGGGAGGCATCGTCATGGATGCCGAGCCGGGTGGCCGCCTTGAGCTTGGCTTGGTGATAGTCGCGGATGCCGCCCTCGGCCATCAGCCGGGCGGCTTCGTGCGCCAGCTGGTGGCGGCGCTCACGGGTCTGCGTGGCTGCATGCTGGCGGGCTCGATGCATGACCGGTACTCCTTGGCGACCTGCACGGCAATGTACACCGGCGATGTGACAGGCGGGTAGAGTCGCGCCACAGGCCGACGCCGGGGGACATTCGCCGGCAAGGGCATCGCGGCCCAGCGCCCGACTCCCTGGCCGCCGCGCCTGCAAAGATGCAGAGCGCGCTCCATGCTTGCCATGCTGATGGAAAAGAACCAAAAAAAGGCCGGGCAATGCCCGGCCTGTATTCCATCGCGGCGCCGGGCGTAGCCGGCGCATGCGGTCAGAAGATATCGAACGCGGCGTCGTCGGCCTGTGGCGCATGGCTGTTGAAGTCGTACTCCTCCAGCTTCTCCATGTCCTCCACCTTGACCCACTCGGTCGCGCCGTTGAGCGTGGCCTGGACCATGCCCGAGGGCGGCTCGTTCTGCGCGATCGGGGTGTCCTTCAGCGCCACGCGCATGTACTCGATCCAGATCGGCAGGGCAGCGCGGCCGCCGTACTCGCGGTAGCCGAGCGAGCGGAAGTCGTCGCGGCCGACCCATACGGTGGTCGCGTAGGGGCCACCGAAACCGGAGAACCACGCATCGCGGTGATCGTTGGTCGAGCCGGTCTTGCCGCCCACGTCCTCGCGGCCGAGCACCTTGGCCGCGGTGCCGGTGCCGCGCTGGACCACGTCGCGCATCATGGAGTTGAGCTGATACGCGGTGCGCGCATCGATCGCGCGCGGGGCGACCTTGGCATCCGGGTTCACCGCTACCGGCGTTTCGGCGGCGGCGGTGGACGTGGCCTGCTGCGGCTTGGCCGGCGCGGCATTGGCCGCCGGTGCGGAGCCGAAGTTGAAGCCATCCACCACCTGGCTGACCGGCACGCCGCTGGTGCCGGCGCAGTCGCGGCAGGCGATGGCCGGGTTCTCCTTGAACACTTCCACGCCGTCGCGGTCGGTCACCCGGTCGATCAGCCAGGTGTCCACGCGCGAGCCGCCGTTGGCGAACACCGCGTAACCACGCGCCACCGAGAGCGGGGTCAGCGAGGCGGTGCCCAGCGACATCGACAGGTTCGGCGGCAGCTCGGCCTCGGCGAAGCCGAACTCGCTGATGTACTTGCGCGCGTAATCCACGCCCATGCCATCGAGCAGCCGCACCGAGACCAGGTTGCGCGACTGCACCAGCGCTTCACGCAGGCGCATCGGGCCGCGGAAGCCGCCGCCGTCGTTCTGCGGCGACCAGGTCTTGCCGCGGCGGTCGCGGAACACGACCGGGGCATCGAGCACGATCGAGGCCGGGTTGAAGCCCTTGTCGAAGGCGGCCGCGTAGATGAAGGGCTTGAAGCTCGAGCCCGGCTGGCGACGCGCCTGGGTGGCACGGTTGAACTTGTTGCCGGAGAAGCTGAAGCCGCCCACCAGTGCCTTCAGTGCGCCGTTTTCAGCGTCCAGTGAGACCAGCGCGGCCTGGCCGCGCGGGATCTGGTCGAGCAGCCACTCGCCTTCCTTCTCGCCGGCGCGCACGCGCACGATGTCGCCGCGGGTGACCAGCTTGGCCGGGGTCTTGTTGGTCCAGCGGGCAGCGCTGGCCGGCAACACCACTTCGCTGCGGTTGCCCAGCACTACGGTCGCGCTGCCATCGGCGGCGGTGGCTGCCACGATCGCCGGCAGCAGGCCGGTCTGGGCCGGAATGCCGGCCAGCTTGGTGGCCAGCGCGGCGGCATCGGCGTCGGCCGGCACCTCCACGTGCTGCTCCACGCCATGCCAGCCGTGGCGGTGGTCGTATGCCAGCAGGCCATCGCGCACCGACAGGTTGGCCGCGGTCTGCAGCTCGGCGTTGATCGTGGTGGTCACGTGGTAACCCTTGTTGACCACGTCGCCGCCGAAGCGGGCGATCATTTCCTGGCGCACCAGTTCGGCCACGTAAGGCGCTTCGACCTGCACCGGCGGCTCATGCGCGGTGGCGTGCATCGGCACGGCCTTGGCCGCGTCGGCCTCGGCCTGGGAGATGAAGCCCAGGCTGGCCATGCGCTGCAGCACATAGAAGTCACGGCGCTCGCGGGCACGCTCGGGGTTGCTGATCGGGTTGCCCGAGGAAGGGAACTTGGGGATGCCGGCCAGCGAGGCCATCTCATCCAGGTCCAGCTCGCCCAGCTTCTTGCCGTAATAGAACTCGGCCGCGGCGGCCACGCCATACGCGCGGTTACCGAAGAAGCTCTTGTTGAGGTAGAGCTCGAAGATCTCGTCCTTGCTCAGCTCGCTCTCGATCTTGCGTGCCAGCAGGATCTCGGCCAGCTTGCGGGTGTAGCTGTATTCCGAGCTCAGGAAGAACTGGCGGGCGACCTGCTGGGTGATGGTCGAGCCACCGGGCACGCGCCTGTCACTGGTGGTGGCCAGCAGCCAGACCGCGCGGCCGATGCCCTTGTAGTCCACGCCGCCATGCTCGTAGAAGCGGGCATCCTCGGTGGCGAGGAACGCCTGCTTGAGGCGCTCGGGGACGTCCTTCATGGTGATGGGGGTGCGCCGGGTTTCCCCGAACACCGCCATCAGCTTGCCATCGCTGGCATAGACGTACATGGGCTCCTGCATCTCCACGTCGCGCAGGGTCTGCACGTCCGGGAGCTTGGAGGAGACGGCGTAATACAGGCCGCCGGCAACCGCAGCGCCGATCAATGCCAGGACCAGGAACGCGACCAGCATCCAGCGCAGCCAACGGCGAAGACGTGTCATCAGTGACAGATTCCGATTGCGAATTTCGTGGTCGCAGAGTATAGATTACGCAAGGGAACGGCTGGGGGTGTTCCCGGGGAGAGCAGTCGATCACCGTCTGGGGACGCGTGAAACGAGCCGTAGTGCTCGTTTTACAGCTTGACGGTTGCGATTTGCAAAAAAAACGTTATTAATGCGCGGTCGCAGGTTCTGCGTCCAAGTGCCCATCGGCAGGGGAGAAACCGTGGGGCTTATCCCAAAAAGCCAGTCGCCTCTTATCGGCGTCGATATCAGCTCGACTGCAGTAAAGCTGTTGCAGTTATCCCGCAGCGGCAATCGTTTCCGCGTGGAACATTACGCCGTGGAACCACTTCCGCCGAATGCGGTGGTGGAAAAGAACATCGTGGAGGTTGAAGCGGTCGGGGAGGCCATTCGACGCGCCGTGAACCGCTCTGGAACCAAGGCACGGCATGCCGCCGCGGCCGTGGCCGGCTCTGCCGTGATCACCAAGCTGATCCCGATGCCCGCCGATCTGGACGAGAACGACATGGAAGCCCAGGTCGAGCTCGAGGCGGTCAACTACATCCCGTACCCGATCGAGGAAGTGAACCTCGATTTCGAGGTGCTGGGTGCGATTCCGAACAATCCGGAAATGGTCCAGGTGCTGTTGGCCGCCTCGCGTTCAGAGAACGTCGAGCTGCGCCAGTCGGCGCTGGAACTGGGCGGGCTGGTGGCACGGGTCATGGACGTGGAGGCCTTTGCGGTCGAGAACGCCTTTGCCCTGGTCGCCAGCGAGCTGCCGGTGGCCAGTGATGGCGTGGTCGCGCTGGTGGACATCGGCGCCACCATGACCACCCTGAACGTCCTGCGCGGTGGCCGCAGCCTGTACAGCCGCGAGCAGGTATTCGGCGGCAAGCAGCTGACCGACGAAGTGATGCGCCGGTATGGGCTGACCTACGAAGAGGCCGGGCTGGCCAAGCGCCAGGGCGGGTTGCCGGAAAGCTACGAGATGGAAGTGCTGGAGCCGTTCAAGGAAGCCACGGTCCAGCAGATCAGCCGTCTGCTGCAGTTCTTCTATGCAGGCAGCGAGTTCAACCGGGTCGATCACATCGTGCTCGCCGGCGGTTGCGCGGCCCTGACCGGCCTGCCGGACATGGTGGAAGAGCAGCTGGGCGTGGCCACCGTGGTGGCCAACCCGCTGGCACAGATGACGCTCGGCCCGAAGGTGCAGGCACACGCCCTGGCCCAGGATGCCCCGGCGCTGATGATCGCCACCGGTCTGGCGCTGAGGAGCTTTGACTGATGGCGCGCATCAATTTACTGCCCTGGCGCGCCGAACGGCGCAAGCAACGCCAGCGCGACTTCTACGCCATGCTCGGTGCCGCCGCCATCGGTGGGTTGCTGCTCTCGCTGTTGATCTGGTTCTACTACGACCGTCAGGTCAGCGGGCAGAGCGATCGCAACACCTTCCTGCAGGCCGAGATCGAGAAGGTCAAGGAGCAGAACAAGGAAATCGAACGCCTGGACCGCCAGAAGGACCGCCTGCTGGCGCGCAAGGCCGTGATCGAGGAACTGCAGGCCAAGCGCTCGCAGATGGTGCACCTGTTCGATGCGCTGGTCCGGACCATCCCCGACGGGGTGGTGCTGACCACGCTCAAGCAGGAGGGCGACGTGCTCACCCTGGAAGGCCGCACCCAGTCCAATGCCCGTGTCAGTGCCTACATGCGCAACCTGGAAAGCTCGGGCTGGATGACCAATCCGGAGCTGTCGATCATCGAGGCCAAGGCGCCGGAGCGTGACAAGGCCGGTGCCGCCAGCAGCCCGGTGGCGGACATCAAGTCGCTGCCGTACATGTTCGTGGTCAAGGTCAATCTGCCGGCCCAGAGCAGCGTTACCGAGCTGGCCGCCGATGGCAGCGTGATCGAGCCGACCGCCGATCCGGCACCGCCGGGCGCTACCCCGGTTCCGCCGGTGGCCCCGTTGTCGCCGGCCCCGGCGCCCAACGCACCGGCCTCGCCCGATGCCGCTGATCCGGCCCCGCCGGCCGGCAACAGCCGCATCGTGCCGCCCACGCCCTCCGCGCAACCTGCACAACCGGCGGCGCCGGCCCCGGCCCAGAAGGGGGCCGCCGCATGAGCCAGAAGATCAACCTCAAAGAGCTGGACTTCAACAACATCGGCAATTGGCCGCAGAAGGCCAAGGTCGTGTTCTGCGCGCTGTTGGCGCTGTTCATCGTGATCATGGCCTGGTTCCTGCTGATCAGCGGCAAGCGCGATGAGCTGGCGTCGCTGGAAAGCACCGAGACCCAGCTGCGCACCGAGTTCGAAAAGGAACAGGGCCGCGCGGTCAATCTGGAGCCGCTCAAGCAGCAGCTGACCCAGATGGAACAGGTGCTGCAGCAGATGCTGCGCCAGCTGCCCAGCAAGACCGAGATGCCCGATCTGATCATCGACATCTCCCAGACCGCGTTGTCCAGTGGCCTGTCCAACGAGTTGTTCCAGCCCGGTGCGGAGCAGCCCAAGGAGTTTTACGCTGAAAAGCCGATCGCCCTGCGCATGGTGGGCAGTTACCACCAGTTCGGCGCGTTCGTCAGTGGTGTGGCCTCGTTGCCGCGCGTGGTCATCCTGACCATGCACGACATCAACCTGAAGCCGAAGGATCCCAAGACCGGCATCACCGCCCGCAGCGGTGCGCTGGAGTTGTCCGGAACGGTCAAGACCTACCGGTACCTGGATGATGTGGAGATGGAAGCCCAGGAGAAGGCCGCCGCCGAGAAAGAAAAGGCTGCGAAGGGAGGCCGGAAATGAGCCCTCTGACGTCGACCGCACGGGTAGGTGGTCTGTTGATGGTCGTGCTGCTGGCCGGCTGCGCACGCGGCGTGACCAGTACGCCCGGCGATGCACCGAACCTGGAGAAGTGGGTGGCCGACGTGCGTGCGCGTCCGGCGCCGCCGCTTGAGCCGCTGCCGGTGATGCAGCAGTTCGAGACGTTTGAATATTCCGCGCAGGGGATGCGCGACCCGTTCACCGACGCCTGGACCAATCCGCAAGGGGGATCGGGGCTGCGTCCGGATCCGAACCGCCGCAAGGAGCCGCTGGAAGATTTCCCGCTGGACAGCCTGGACATGGTGGGTTCGATCGGCCGTGGGGGCGGACTCGTCGTGCTGGTGATGGCACCGGACAAGGTCACCTATCGGGTGCGTCCGGGCGTCTATCTGGGGCAGAGCGACGGGCGGGTGACCGGGGTCTTCGAGGACCGGATTGAGCTGATTGAACTGGTGCCGGATGGCGCGGGTGGCTGGCTGGAACGGCCGGCAACGCTCGCGCTTGAAGATCAATGAATGATTATGGGGATAGCACGATGACCTTTTCCAACGCCATGCGGCTGCGTTCCGTCCGGCGCCAGAAGTTGCTCCACCTGTGCGCGCTGGGAGTCGCGCTCATGGTGGCCAACGGCACGCTGATGGCGGCCACGCCCAGCGGCGCAGTGCCCAAGCCGGCGGCCACCACCGCGCCGGCGACCGCGCCGGCCTCGCTGTCGGTGTCCAAGATCGACTTCAAGCGCGGCGACGATGGCGCCGGCCGGCTGATCCTGCAGTTCGATGGCCAGGGCGCGAGCCCGGATCTGCGCAGCCAGGGCAACAGCGTCGTCATCGACGTCGGCAACGCGCGCCTGCCGGAAAACCTGCAGAAGTCGATCAACGTGACCGACTTCGCCACGCCCGTGCAGCGCATCGATCCCAAGCCGTATGGCGGCGGCACGCAGCTGGTGCTCAACACCAACACCGCGTTCGAGTCGCTGGCCTACCAGAGCGGCAACGAATACGTGGTCGAGATCAGCCCGCGCCAGGCCACCCCGGCGACCGGCGCGGTCACCGCCACCTCGGTCAGCCAGGCCGCGGCGGCCCTGGGCCAGCGCGGCTACAGCGGCAAGCCGGTCACCTTCAACTTCCAGGACGTGCCGGTACGCACCGTGCTGCAGCTGGTGGCGGAGGAATCCAACCTCAACGTGGTCGCCTCCGACAGCGTGCAGGGCAACGTGACCCTGCGCCTGATCAACGTGCCGTGGGACCAGGCGCTGGACATCGTGCTGCGGGCCAAGGGCTTGGACAAGCGCCGCGATGGCGGCGTGATCTGGGTGGCACCGCAGCCGGAACTGGCCAAGTTCGAGCAGGACAAGGAAGACGCGCGCATCGCGATCGAGAACCGCGAGGATCTGGTCACCGATTACGTGCAGATCAACTACCACAACGCCGGGGCGATCTTCAAAGCGCTGACCGAAGCCAAGGGCATCGGCGGCGGCAGCGGTGGCAGTGGTGGCAGCTCGCAGGAAGACAGCGGGTTCCTGTCCTCGCGCGGCCGTATCGTGGCCGACGAGCGCACCAACACCCTGATGATCAGCGACATTCCGAAGAAGATCGCGCGCATGCGTGAGCTGATCAGCGTGATCGACCGTCCGGTCGACCAGGTGCTGATCGAAAGCCGGATCGTGATCGCCACCGATACCTTCGCGCGTGAACTCGGCGCCAAGTTCGGCATCAGTGGCAGCCGCCAGGACGTGTTCTTCGGGGCCAACACCGATCAGAACCACAACAACATCAACGACCGCGGTACCAAGGACACCGAGTACCAGAAGGCGATCAACGAGTGGGTGGCCGGTGGCCGCACCGGCGCGATCCCGGTGCGTGGCGCGACCAAGTTCGCCGAAGGCCTGAACTGGAACCTGCCGGTGGCGGCGATCAACAACCCGGGTTCGCTGGCGCTGTCGATCCTCAATGCCGGTTATCTGCTGGATGTGGAGCTCTCGGCGATGCAGGCCGAATCGCGCGGCGAAGTCATCTCCAACCCGCGCGTGGTGACCACCAACCAGCGCGAAGCGGTGATCAAGCAGGGTAAGGAAATCGGCTACGTCACCATCAGCGGTGGTGGTGCGGCCGGCGCCGCGGCCCAGCCCAATGTCCAGTTCAAGGAAGTGGTGCTGGAGCTGAAGGTCACCCCGACCATCACCAACGACAACCGTGTGTTCCTCAACATGGCGGTCAAGAAGGATGAAGTGGAGAGCTACATCCTGCTGGCAGGCTACGGCCAGGTCCCGACCATCAACCGCCGCGAAGTGAACACCGCGGTGCTGGTGGACGACGGCCAGACCGTGGTGATCGGTGGCGTGTACGAGTTCACCGACCGCACCAGCATCAACAAGGTGCCGTTCCTGGGCGACGTGCCGTTCCTGGGCAATCTGTTCAAGAAGCGCAGCCGCAACAAGGACAAGGCCGAACTGCTGGTGTTCGTGACCCCGAAGGTGCTGCGCGTGGCCAAGGCCAATCCGGCCGTCAACTGAGCCGCACCGCTGCTGCAATGACGAAAGGGCCGCCACGTGCGGCCCTTTCTGCGTTCAGCCAATCTTGATGTTGTAACCGGCGCTGTCCTGCCATCATGGCGATGGAACCTCTGCCCACCGTGGAGGTCACATGGATGCCATGAATCTGCCGCCCCCCATGCCCGATACCCCCACGCCCGCTCCGGTGGAGCACGACCGCCTGCACGAGGCCTTCCGCGCGCTGCGTGACGGCCTGTCCTCCGAGATCGTCGGCCAGAGCGCGCTCGTCGAGCGCCTGCTGACCGCATTGCTGGCCGATGGCCACCTGCTGGTCGAGGGCGCCCCCGGCTTGGCCAAGACCACCGCGATCCGTGCGCTGGCCGCCCGGCTCGATGCGGATTTCTCACGCGTGCAGTTCACCCCGGACCTGCTCCCGGCCGATCTGACCGGTACCGAGATCTGGCGCCCGCAGGAAGGTCGCTTTGAATTCGTGCCCGGTCCGATCTTCCATCCGATCCTGCTTGCCGACGAAATCAACCGTGCCCCGGCCAAAGTGCAGTCCGCGCTGCTTGAAGCGATGGGCGAGCGCCAGGTGACCGTCGGCCGCCATACCTATCCGCTGCCGTCGCTGTTCCTGGTGATGGCCACGCAGAACCCGATCGAGCAGGAGGGCACCTTCCCGCTGCCCGAAGCCCAGCTCGACCGCTTCCTGATGCATGTAAGGATCGGTTATCCGGATTCGGAGGCGGAAACCGAAATCCTGCGCCTGGCCCGCGAGCGTGCGCGCGAAGCGCTGTCCACCCCGGCCGCCGCGCCGGCCCGCATGCCGTTGAGCGATGTGTTCGCCGCTCGCAAGGCGGTGCTGTCGCTGCATGTCGCGCCCGCGCTGGAGCGCTATCTCATCGAGATCGTGCTGGCCTCGCGCGATGCCGCGCGTTACGACCCGGCGCTGGCCCGGCGCATCGCCTGGGGCGCGAGCCCCCGTGGCTCCATCGCGCTGGAGCGCTGTGCACGCGCCCGGGCCTGGCTGGCCGGCCGCGACTTCGTCACCCCGGAAGATGTGCGCAACGTCGCGCCCGACGTGCTGCGGCACCGCGTGCTGCCCAGCTATGAAGCCACCGCCGAAGGCTGGGATGGCGAGCGCCTGGTCGCCGAGCTGCTGGCCCGCGTGCCGGCGCCCTGAGCGCGATGGATACGCCCGTGCATACGGCTACGCCGCTGGAAGGTGATGGCCTGCGGCCGAGCCTGGCCGAGCTGGTGGCGCTGCGCCGCAGTGCGCACCGCGCGCCGCCGGCACGGCGTGGCCGGCTGGGTCACGCCGGCAGTGCGCCGTCGCCCGCGCGCGGGCGTGGGATGGAATACGCCGAGTCCCGCGACTATGTGCCGGGCGATGACGCGCGGCATATCGACTGGCGCGTCACCGCGCGTACCGGGCGTGCGCATACCAAACTCTTCCAGGCCGAGCGCGAACGCTTGACGCTGCTGGTCGCCGATACCGATCCGGTGCTGTATTTCGGCACCCGGGTCCGCTTCAAATCCGTGCAGGCCGCGCGCGTCGGTGCGGTGGCGGCGTGGCTGGCGCAGCGCCAGGGTGACCGCCTGGCTGCGGTGCGTGGCAGCACCCAGGAGCCGCCGATCGCACCGGCCGGGGGCACCCGCGGTGTATTGCGCGTGCTTGACGCCCTGACCCGCTGGTATGCCGAGCCGCCTGCCGAAGACGCCGGCCTGGATCGCGCGCTGGAGCAGGCGGCACGTCTGCTGCGCCCCGGTGCCCGGGTGGTGGTGCTGGCCGATCCGGCGCGCGCCGCCACGATCAGCAGTGCACGCTGGGCCGCGTTGGCCATGCACCACGAGGTGGTGGTGATGCTGCTGGTCGATCCGCTGGAGCTGGCACCGCCGGCCGATGCGCTGCCGTTCCTTTCGCAGGGGCGCCGCGTGCTGCTGGATCTGCGCAGCGCCGCGGTGCGTGAGCACTGGCGCGAACGCTTCGTTGCGCCCCTGGAAGCGCTGCAGAGCCGCTTGGCGGCCCGCCGCATCCAGGTGCATGTGGTGGCCACCGACGATGCCAGCGACAGCTGGCTCAGCCCCTTGCCGACGGCGGTGGTGGCATGAGCGCCGCCGCCTCGCTGCCGCTGCGCGATGTGCAGCTGCCGCCGTCACCGCCTTGGTGGCCGCCCGCGCCGGGCTGGTGGCTGGTGTTCGGCGCGATCGTGCTGGTGGTGGCGGGAATCTGGGTCTGGTATTGGCGCCGGCGGCGTGCGCGCCAGCGCTGGCTGGATCTGTTCGATGCACAGGTCGCCCAGGCCGGTTCGCCGGTGCGGGAGGTGGCGGCGATCGCCGAGCTGTTGCGCCGCGCGGCACGTCAGTACCAGCCCGGGGCGGAACGTCTGCAGGGCAACGCGTGGCTGGCGTTCCTGGATGAGAAAAACAGCCGGGCGTTTTCCGAGGGCGATGGTGCGCTGCTGCTCGATGGTGGCTATCGACCGAGCGTGGATGCCGAGGCGGTGCAGCGGCTGCGCGTGCTGGCCCGCCGCCGCTATCTGTCGCTGCTGACGGAGCGCGGCCGATGATCGCGATGACAGTGCCCACGTGGTTGAGCTGGGTGGACAGCCTGGCGTGGCCGTGGATGTTGTGGGCGCTGCCCTTGCCGATCCTGATGCGCTGGTGGCCCTCGCGGCCCGGTGAAGGTGCCGCGTTGCGGGTGCCGTATGCGGCCGATCAGCTGCAATCGCTCGGGGCTGCCTCGGGCGGTGCCGGGCCACGACTGGGGCGCGCGCTGCTGTGGCTGGCGTGGGCGTGCCTGTGCGTGGCCGCCGCGCGACCGCAGCAGCTGGGCGAAGCGGTGACGCCGCCACAGCAGGGCCGGCAGATGATGCTTGCGGTGGACGTCTCCGGCAGCATGAGCGAAGCGGACATGATGCTTGGCAATCAGGTGGTCGAGCGGCTGACCGCGGCCAAGGCCGTGCTCGCCGATTTCCTCGACCGCCGTGTGGGTGATCGTGTCGGCCTGCTGATCTTCGGTGAGCGTGCCTATACGCTGACCCCGTTGACGGCCGACCTCACCAGCGTGCGTGACCAGCTGCGCGACAGCGTGGTCGGCCTGGCCGGGCGCGAGACCGCGATCGGCGATGCGATCGCGCTGGCAGTCAAACGCCTGCGCGAACAGCCGGAAGGGCAGCGCGTGCTGATCCTGCTCACCGACGGGGTCAGCAATGCCGGCGTGCTTGAACCGCTGCGCGCGGCCGAGCTGGCCCAGGCCGAAGGTGTGCGCGTCTATACGGTGGCCTTCGGCGGCGACGGGGGCATCAGCCTGTTTGGCGTGCAGATCGCCCCCGGCGAAGACCCGGTCGACGAAGCGACTCTGAACAAGATTGCCGAGCTCACCGGCGGGCGCTCGTTCCGTGCGCGCAATACCGATGAGCTGGCCGGCATCTATGCCGAGCTGGAACGGCTGGAGCCGGTCAAATCGGCCGGCCCGGCGGTGCGGCCGCGGATCGAACGCTACGCCCCGCCGCTGGCGCTGGCGTTGCTGCTGGCCGGCTTGGCGTGGCTGTTGCCGAGGCGCTGGACATGAGCGCGAGCTGGAACGCCCTGCATTTTGTCCGCCCCGATGCCTTGTGGGCGCTGCTCGTGCTGCCGCTGCTGGTGGCGATCTGGTGGCTGCGTCGCCATCGCGCCAATGTCTGGCGCCAGACGGTGGATGCGCATCTGCTGCGCCATCTCCTGGTCGGCCGCGACCGTCGCGCCTGGGGCGGGTTGATCCTGCTGTTGCTCGGCACGGCGATCGCCATCGTGGCGCTGGCCGGTCCTTCGTGGCGACAGATCGCGCAGCCGCTGTGGCAGACGCCGTCGCCGCTGGTGGTCGCGCTGGATCTCTCTTCGCGGGTGACCGCGACCGATCTGCCACCGTCGCGTCTGCTGCAGGCGCGCGCCAAGCTGGCCACGCTGCTGCGCGAGCGCCAGGGCGGCGAAGTCGCGCTGCTTGTGTACGCCGACGACGCGTATACCGTGGCCCCGCTGACCGACGACATGGCCAATGTCGCGCTGTATCTGGATGCGCTGGCACCGGAGGTGATGCCGCGCGATGGCCAGCGTGCCGACCGTGCGCTGGAGACGGCGGTGAAGCTGCTGCAGCAATCCGGCGCACGCGGTGGCGACATTCTCCTGCTGACCGATCGCGCCGATGCGGATGCCGAACAGGCCGCTGCCTCGGCACGCGCGCAGGGCTTCGTGGTCTCCGTGCTCGGGCTGGGTACGCCGCAGGGCGCGGCCTACCGCAACGGCGAGGGTCAGATCGTGCCGGCGCGCTTGGAGGAGGGCACGCTGCGGGGTGTCGCCAGCCGTGGCGGCGGCCGCTATGCGCGTATCGCCTCCGATGACAAGGATCTCGCGGCGCTCGACGTATTGACCCCGCGGGTCAGTGCCGATGACAGCCGCGAAGGGCAGGGCCGCACGTGGCGCGATGAAGGGTTCTGGCTGTTGCCACCGCTGATGCTGCTGGCCCTGTTCGCCTTCCGGCGGCGCGGCGCGTTGGCGGTGCTGGTGATGATGGCGGCGCTGCCGATGGCGCTGCCGACGACGGCCCACGCCGCCGAGGGAACGTGGTGGCAACGCGCCGACCAGATCGATCAGCAACGCCTGTCCACCGGCGTGGATGCCTACCGCAAGGGCGACTTCAAGGCGGCGCAGCAGCAGTTCGAGGGCATCGATACGGATGCCGGCTGGTACAACCTGGGCAACGCGCTGGCGAAACAGGGCCAGTACGATGCCGCCATCGAGGCCTACGACCGTGCGCTGAAACAGCATCCGGGCATGGCCGATGCGGTCGCCAACCGCGCCGCCGTCGATGCCGCCCGCAAGCGCAGGCCGCCACAGAACAACGATCAGAACAACGATCAGAAGGACGGAAAAAAGCCGCCCTCCGACCAGCCCGATCCCAGCAAGAACCCGGGTCAAGGCAAGGATGGGGACGCGTCGCCGCCGCAGGACAAGGGCGAACAGGGGCAGTCACCGCCGTCCGCATCCGCTGATGCAAAGGATGGCCAATCCAAGGGCGGCAAGTCGCCGCAGGCCGCCGACAGCCAGGCGCAGGCCGAGGCTGACGCGGCCCAGCGCGAGCGCATGCAGCAGGCGATGCAGCACCAGGGGCAGAACGACGGCAACGACAAGGCGCAGGGCCAGGTCAGCGGCACCCCGCAGCAGCGCGAGCAGCAGCAGGCGGTCGAGGCCTGGATGCGGCGGGTACCGGATGACCCCGGCAGCCTGCTGCGGGCCAAGTTCCAGCTGGAAAACGAACGCAGGAAACGGGAAGGGCGATGACACATTCCACGATACAGCGCTGGTTGCGCGCAGGGCTTGCCCTGCTGCTGTGCGCGAGCATGGCCGCGCACGCGCAGACCCGCGCCTGGCTCGACCGCGAGCAGATCACCGACAGCGATACCGTCACCCTCAACATCGAATCCGATGCGGGCGGCGGCGCGCCGGATTATGGCCCGCTGCGGACCGACTTCGATCTCAGCAGCCAGACCAGCAGCCGCCAGGTGCAGTGGAGCAATGGCGCGATGACCGCGCGCGCGCTGTATGCCGTCGCGCTCAGCCCGAAGCGCACCGGCACCCTGCAGATACCTGCCCTGCAGGTAGGTAGCAGCCGCACCCAGCCGCTGACCCTGCAGGTCGGCGCCAGCAGCGCGTCCGCCCCCGCGGCGGCCAGTGGTGATGCTGCGGCCTTCCTCGAAACCGAGGTCGACGATCCCACGCCCTATGTGCAGCAGAGTGTCGGCGTGGTAGTGCGCCTGTTCTACGCCGCGCAACTGCTCAGTGGCGAACTGGTGCTCGATACACCGGCCGGCGCCTCGCTGCAGCGGGTGGGCGATGACCGCACCCTGGTGCGCGAGGTCAATGGGCGCCGCTACAACGTGGTGGAACGGCGCTTCCTGCTGATTCCCGAGCGCAGCGGGCCGCTGGTGCTGCCGGCGGCACAGTTCAACGGGCGCAGCGCGGGCGGCTTCTTCAATGACATGTTCGGCGGCGATGGCCGCCTGCGTGCCGCATCGGCCGAGCGCACGCTGCAGGTCCAGGCGCAACCCGCCTCTGCACCGCAACCGTGGCTGCCGCTGCACGGGCTGCGCCTGCGCTACACCGCAGCGCCCACCACCGGCCGTGCCGGTGAGGCGGCCACGATCGTGGTGGAGGCCGTGGCCGAGGGCGCGACCAAGGCGCAGTTCCCTGAACTGCCCGTGCCCGATGTCGGCCCCGGCGCGCAGGTGTTTGCCGAGCCGCCGCAGTTCGATGAAACCTTCAACGGCACCACCCCGCAGCTCAAGCTGACCCGGCGGTTTGCGATCGTGCCGCGTCAGGCCGGGCCGATGACCGTGCCGGGGCTGCGCATGGCGTGGTGGGATGTGGCGGCCGGGCAGCCGCGCAATGCCAGCCTGCCGGACCTGCAGCTGGACATCGCCGCCGGTGTGGCCGGCAGTACCGCGCCGGCGCTGCCGGTGGACACCACCTCGGCGCTGCCGGGCGAACCGGCGGCGGCCTCCACCGATCTGCAGCTGGCGACGGCGCAGGGCGCACCGCGGCCGTGGGGCTGGATCGCACTGTCGGCGGGCCTGGCCGTGCTGTGGCTGCTGACCCTGCTCTGGGGCTGGCGCCGTCGCGGTCGTCGTGTCGCCGTGCGCGATGCCGAAGCGGGCGTGCCCGCTGCTTCGTCCGGAAGCCCGTACACCCGTGCCGAACTGCGCCGGGCGATGGAAGCCGGCGGCCTGGACGAGATCATCGCCGTGCTGGCTGGCATGGGCGGTGTGCAGACCTTCGAGCAGGTGCTGGAGCGCCTCGACAACGCACAGCAGCGCGAGACGTTGATCCAGATGCAGGCGGTCCGCTGGGGCGGGCAGGGCGGTGATGTGGGCCAGGCAAGGCAGGCGCTGCGGCGCGCCTTTCATGACGGACCGCACTGGCGGGCCCGTGCGGGCACGCAGAACAATGGCCTCGCGCCGTTGTACCCATCCGCGCATTCATAAAAAGGCGTGTCGGTCAGGGCGGCCGGCTTTGCTAAGCTGATTTCATTTTTTCGAGGAACGCCGCTCCATGACTGAGGCCGCAACGACCCGGCAGAAACTGCCTTTGCACTGGAAAATGGGCATTGGCTTCATCATCGGCCTGGTCCTCGGGCTGACCGTCCATGCCCTCGGTGGCAGCATCGACGGCCTGCATACCGGTGCCAAGTGGGTGATGGATTACATCACCACCCCGGCCTCGGGCCTGTTCCTCAATCTGATCTTCATGCTGATCGTGCCGCTGATCTTCTCGGCGCTGATCATGGGCGTGTCGGAGATGGGCGACATCCGCGCCCTTGGCCGCATCGGCTGGAAGACGCTGGCGTACACCATCGTGCTGTCCGGCATCGCCGTGGGCATCGGCCTGGTGCTGGTCAACGTGCTCAAGCCCGGCGTGGGCGTGGACCCGGTCGTGGCCGCGCAGATGCTGGCCGAGAACGCCGAACGCAGCAAGGAAATCGTCGCCGGTATCCATGGCACGCCGAAGGGCATGGACATGCTGCTGTCGATCGTGCCGGGCAACGTGGTCGAGGCGGCCTCCAGCAACAGCGCGATCCTGTCGCTGATGTTCTTCGCGCTGATGTTCGGCATCGGCATGGTGCTTTCGCCTGAAGAGAAGGTGGCCCCGCTGCGTCGTGCCATCGAAGGCATCTTCGAAGTCTCGATGACGCTGATCAATCTGGTCATCCGCCTGGCCCCGTACGCGGTGGCCTGCTTCATGTTCAACCTGGCCGCCCTGTTCGGCTTCGAGCTGATCATCCGCCTGGGCGCCTACGTGGGCGTGGTGGTGCTGGCGCTGGGCCTGCACATGGTGGTGACCTACGGCGTGGCCGTGTGGCTCTCCGGGCGCTCGCCGCTGGCGTTCTTCCGCGACACCCAGGAGGCCACCGTGATGGCCTTCTCCACCGCCTCCAGCAACGCCACCCTGCCGACCGCGCTGCGCGTGGCCGACCAGATGGGCCTGCCGCAGAAGGTCTCGCGCTTCGTGCTGACCGTGGGCGCCACCGCCAACCAGAACGGCACCGCACTGTTCGAGGGCGTGACGGTCATATTCCTGGCGCAGTTCTTCGGCGTGGACCTGAGCATCGGCCAGCAGTTCATGGTCATGGCCGTCTGCATCCTGGGCGGCATCGGCACCGCCGGCGTGCCCTCCGGCTCGCTGCCGGTGGTGGCGATGATCTGCGCCATGGTCGGCGTGAACCCGCTGGGCATCGGCCTGATCCTGGGCGTGAACCACTTCCTGGACATGTGCCGTACCGCGCTGAACGTCACCGGCGATCTGGCCCTGACCACCCTGGTGGCCAAGGGCGAGGTGGACGATGGTCCGGTCGTGGCCGCGGTGGCCCCGGCCCCGGCACCCGCCCCGCGCGACTAAGCCCGCGCAGGCCTGCAGGTTCCCGACGCCCCGCCTTGTGCGGGGCGTTGTCGTTAAGGGCCTGGCCTGTCTCCGGCCTGACCCCGCCGATCACCTGTGGGACAATGGGCTGCCCGCAGCTCCGCGGGAGCCTCCCGACTCCGACAGAACCATGACGCAGCCTACCCGCCGCCAGTTGGCCAATGCCATCCGCTTCCTTGCCGCTGATGCGGTCGAAACCGCCAAGTCCGGTCACCCCGGCATGCCGATGGGCATGGCCGACATCGCCGAAGTGCTCTGGAACGACTATCTCCGTCACAACCCGAAGAATCCCAAGTGGTTCAACCGCGACCGCTTCGTGCTGTCCAACGGCCACGGCTCGATGCTGCAGTACGCGCTGCTGCACCTGAGCGGCTACGACCTGCCGATCGAGCAGCTCAAGCAGTTCCGCCAGCTGGGCAGCAAGACCGCCGGCCACCCGGAGCACCATGAAACCCCCGGCGTGGAGACGACCACCGGTCCGCTGGGTCAGGGTCTGGCCAACGCCGTGGGCTTCGCCCTGGCTGAGAAGCTGCTGGCACAGCGCTACAACCGCCCGGAACACGAGATCGTCGACCACCGCACCTGGGTGTTCCTGGGCGATGGCTGCCTGATGGAAGGCATCTCGCATGAAGCCGCCTCGCTGGCCGGCACCTGGGGCCTGTCCAAGCTGGTCTGCTTCTGGGACGATAACCACATCTCCATCGACGGCAACACCGATGGCTGGTTCACCGACAACACCCCCGAGCGTTTCGAAGCCTATGGCTGGAACGTGGTGCGCGGCGTCGATGGCCACGATCCGGACAGCATCAAGGCCGCCATCGACAGCGCGCTGTCGCAGTTCGACAAGCCGACCTTGATCTGCTGCCGCACCACGATCGGCTTCGGTTCACCGAACAAGGCCGGCAAGGAATCCAGCCACGGCGCCCCGCTGGGCAAGGATGAGCTGGAAGCGACCCGCAAGCAGCTGGGCTGGCCGTACGGCCCGTTCGAGATTCCGGAAGAAATCTACGCCGGCTGGCGTGCCGGCGGTACCGGCACCCTGCGCCAGGCCGAGTGGGAACAGCAGTTCGACAAGTACGCCGCGCAGTTCCCGGCCGAAGCCGATGAGCTGATCCGTCGTTCGCACGGCGAGCTGCCGGCCGATTTCATCGCCAAGGCCGATGCCTACATCGCCCAGGTCCAGGCCGATGGCCAGACCATCGCCTCGCGCAAGGCCTCGCAGCTGGCGATCGAAGCGTTCGCGCCGCTGCTGCCGGAACTGGTGGGCGGTTCGGCCGATCTGGCGCATTCCAACCTGACCCTGTGGAAGGCCAGCAAGTCGGTCGCCACCGATGACCCGAACGCCAACTACGTGTACTACGGTGTGCGCGAGTTCGGCATGACCGCGATCGCCAACGGCCTGGCCCTGCATGGCGGGTTCATTCCGTTCGACGCCACCTTCCTGGTGTTCAGCGATTACGCCCGCAACGGCGTGCGCATGAGCGCGCTGATCCCGGCCCACGCGATCCACGTGTACACGCACGATTCGATCGGCCTCGGCGAAGACGGCCCGACCCACCAGCCGGTGGAGCATCTGGCCTCGCTGCGCTATATCCCGAACAACGATGTGTGGCGCCCGTGCGATGCGGTCGAATCGGCGGTCAGCTGGAAGGCCGCGATCACCCGCAAGGACGGCCCGAGCTGCCTGGTGTTCAGCCGCCAGAACCTGCCGCACCAGCCGCGCAGCACCGAGCAGGTCGCCCAGATCGCGCGCGGCGGGTATGTGCTGGCCGATGCGGAAGGTGGCGTGCCGGACGTGATCCTGATCGGCACCGGTTCGGAAGTGGGCCTGGCCGTGACCGCCAAGGCGGAACTGGATGCCGCCGGCATCAAGACCCGCGTGGTGTCGATGCCGTCGACCGATGTCTTCGAGCGTCAGGACGCGGCGTACCGTGAGTCGGTGCTGCCCAACGCCGTGCGCAACCGCGTGGCCGTGGAAGCCGGTGTCACCGGCTTCTGGCGCCAGTACGTGGGCCTGGACGGTGCGGTGGTGGGTATCGACACCTTCGGTGCGTCGGCCCCGGCGGAGGCGCTGTACAAGCACTTCGGCATCACCGCCGAGCACGTCGTGGCTGCGGCCAAGGCGCAGCTGGCGAACTGATGGTGGCGCCGGGCGCTGCCCGGTAGCTGCAACGCGAAAGGCCGGGGATCTCCCCGGCCTTTCGCGTGTTGAAGGGCAAACACCACGCCCTCCTTGATCGAGGGTAGATCCACGCATGGCGTGGATCTACACATCACCCGGCCGCAGTGCGCGCCAACCCCAGCCGCAGCAACCGCGCCTCGATGCGTTCGCCGAACGTCGTCGGCGCCTCCAGCCCCATCCGCTGCAGATAGGCCTGATCGCCATCGCCGGCGGGTTGCGTCACCGCTGACAGCACCGTGCGCAGCTTGGCCATCGGTGTCTGGGTGTTCTGCTTGAGCCAGCCCAAAGCTTTGACGAGATGCTGCTCGACCTCGGTGAAATCACTGCCCAGCGGATAGTCCGGCAGCAGGCCGGACTGGCGGAACGGTGCCAGCGCGGCACTGACGGCGGCGGCCGTGTTGCGCTGCCCATCGCCGGCCGCGGTGAAACCAGTCGCCAGCTTCTTCGAGGCCTTCGCCTTGTCCAGCAACGCGGCCTGGAACTGTGCATCGGTGATCGCCGCCATGGCGATCACGCAGTCCTCGTCGGTCATGTTGCGCAGGTCGGCGATGCCGTACTCGTTGATGTAGAGGTCGCGCAGATGCCGTGGGATCGTGGCGTGCCCGTAGTTCCAGCGCACGTTGGAGTGCAGGACGCCCTTGTCCTCGCGGGTGGCGCGGAAGATCAGCGCGCTGCGTGCACCGGGCAGGGCATGCGCCATCGCCACGAAGTTGTACTGGCCGCCCACGCCGGAGACCACGCGGCCGTCTTCCAGCGCATCGGAGACGGCGGCGCCGAGCGCGGTGGCCATCATGCAGGAGTTGAAGAAGCGCGCATCGCGGCGCTGCATGCGCTCCAGCGTTTCATCGCCGCCGTAGAGCTGGTTGATCTCGCTGATGCGGCGCATGCCGATCGCGCTGCGTTCCTCATCGGGCAGGTCGCGCAGCCACTGGTAGAACTCCGGCGAGCCCAGGTAGAACGCGCCGTGCAGGTACTCGCCCTCGGCCTCGAGCGTGGCGTAGTCGGTGGTCCACGCGGTGCCGTTCTCGATCCGCTGCAACAAGGCCAGATCGTCATGCACCTTGCGCCGGATCACCCCGGTCTGGACCAGCCGGCGGAAGCCTTCGTTGAGCATTTCGCTGCAGCCATACAGACCGATCTCGAACGGCTCCAGGCCACCGCACTCCAGCACGGTCGGGTGGTTGGCCAGACCGGGATCCAGCGCCTGCAGAATCTGGCGGTAACGCGCATTGTCGGTATGCCGCAGCACCAGCGCATGGCTGAGCGCATCGGCCAGCGTGCCGATGCCGATCTGCAGCGTGCCGCCATCGCGCACCAGCGTGCTGGCGTACAGGCCGATCGCGTAGTCGGCATCGCTGACCGGTTGGCGGGGCAGGCCGAACAGCGCCGGGTAGGGCCCCGGGGGCGTGATCACCAGATCGAAGAACGACACATCCACCGTGGCCGAGCCGGCCAGATAGGGCAGCTGCGGATCGATCTCGGCGATCATCAGCGGGCGTGGCAGCCCGCGCGCGACCATCGCATCCAGTGTGTCCTGGGTGATGTCGTTGTTGCACGACAGCGACAGGCGCCGATCATTCGCGCGCATCGCCACTTTCTGCACGATTGCATGCGGCGCGCGCTGCGCCACCGCATCGGCGGCGTGCGTGTAGTTCAGGCTGGTGTAGCTGCGCTGGGCCTGCGAGGAATTCAACAATGCGCCGGACTGCATGTAGAACTCTTCCACCTGCACATGCGACGGCAGCTGGTCGCGCACCATTGCATCGGCGTAGGCCAGCCGCGGGAAGTCCTCCCCGAAATGACGCTCGGCGAACGGCTTCATGAAGCGTGCTTCCAGCCCGGCACCGCCGCGCGGCGGGTTCAGTGACAGCGCGGTATACAGCTGCAGCGGCCGCGAGGCGTCGTTTTCCACACGGGCATACAGGGCGTTGAGCAGCCGGTGCGGCTTGCCCAGGGCGAGTGGGGCGCCAATGCGCAGGGGGCCATCGACCCGCTGCAGCAGCCAGTCGACGGCGGCGTCCAGGTCGGTCAGGTGTTCGGTCATGCGGCGCTATCCTGCGAAATCATGCGGGTCATTACAGCATTTCCGGTTTGAACAGACGGCGACGCGAGACTTCATCGAATGGTCGGTAGCGTCTCATCGAGGGCTCCGTGGGGCATGCGCCGATGCTGGCAGCGGCTGCATGAACCGGCTGTCGAAGGGTTGACACCGGTGCTGATTACGGGCGTAATCGAATCGTCGATTACGGATGTAAATGATGAGCCAGATCAGTGAAGCCGAAGCCGTGGTGATGGAGGTGCTGTGGCGCAGCCACCCGCTGGGCGCCGACGAGGTGGTCGCCGCGCTGGCCAGCCGGGACTGGGCCGAACCCACCATCAAGACCCTGCTCAACCGGCTGCTGACCAAGGGCGCGATCAGCGCCGGCCGTGAGGGGCGCCGGTATCTGTACTCGCCGGTGCTGCAGCGCCAGGCCTGGGTGGCCGAGCAGAGCGAAGGCTTCCTGGGCCGTGTCTTCGACGGCCGCATCGCGCCACTGGTGGCGCATTTCAGCCAGCGCGGCGAGCTCAGCGCGCAGGACATCGCCGAACTGAAGCAGCTGATCCAGGCGCTGGACCATGACTGAGCTGCTCGATGGACTGCTGCAGGCCAGCGTATGGCTGTCGGTGGCGACGCTGGTAGTGGCCGCCGCCAGGCCCCTGCTGCTGCGCCTGGGGGGCGCAGCGCTGGCCTACCGCAGCTGGTGGTTGCTGCCGCTGATGCTGGTTGTCCCGTACCTGCCGGTGCCGCCGCTGACGATCACCGAGACCGCCCCGATGATGGTCATGGCCTCGGCCCTGCGCGCGCCGGCCGTGCCCACCGACGCCTCGCAGTGGCCGCTGCTGCTGTTGACGGTGTGGCTGCTGGGCGCGGTGGCGATGGCTGGCATCAGTTGGCGCGCGCAGCGCCGCTTCGAGCATGCCCTGGGCGCGCTGCAGCCGCGCACGGATGGCAGCTGGCAGGCCAGTGGCGACCCGGGCCTGCCGGCGCTGGTCGGCCTGTGGCGGCCGCGGATCGTGGTGGGCCCGGACTTCGAGCAGCGCTTCAGCCCCGCCGAGCAGGACCTGATCCTGCGTCACGAACAGAGCCATCGCCGCCATGGCGATCCCTGGGCGAACGCCGCGCTGGCCGCGCTGCGGTGCGTGTTCTGGTTCCACCCGTTGCTGCCGTGGGCGGCGCGCCGCTTCCTGCGTGACCAGGAACTGGCCTGCGACGCGCGCACGGTCGATCCGCATCCGGCCCTGCGCCGGCTCTACGCCAACGCGCTGCTCAAGGCGCAGTTGGTCCACCCGGTTGCACCGATGGCCTGCCACTGGCGCAGCCAACCGATGTTGAAGGAGCGTATTGCCATGTTGAAGGAACACAAGCGGAAGGCATTGCCGTGGATGACCGGCCAGGTGCTGGTGGTCGGGCTGTGTGTCGGGCTCTGCACGGTGGCCTGGGCCAGCCAGGGCGGCGCGGGTGCCGAGCCGGCGCAGGCCAAAGCGGCAACGAGCGATGTGGGCGCGCAGGCCCGTGACCTGACGCCGCCGACGTATCCCAAGGCGGCGTTCGATCAGGGCATTTCCGGCAGCGTGATGTTGCGCGTGGAGGTCGATGCGGCTGGCAAGCCGGGCGATGTCCGGGTACTCAGTTCGACACCGGCCGGCGTGTTCGACGAGGCCTCGATCGCTGCAGCCAAGCAATGGACGTTCGAACCGGCGCGCCGGAATGGACAGGCCGTTGCCTCGGCGTTGAAGATTCCGATGACATTCGAACTCGATGCGTCGGACCCGACGCTGTGAAGCGGGGGCCGCTGGCCGTGGTCCTGTCGATGCTGGTGGCCGGCTGTGCCAGTCACCCCTCGTCGACCACGGTGGACACGCGTGCCGAGAACGTGGATCACCAGCGTCTGGATCCGAACGTCGGCGCTCAGGGGAGCGGAAAGGTGGAGACGTATCAGCTGGGGCCGACCGAAGGTTACCGGATGCCGCAGCTCAATGCGGGGCCGGACCCGGCTGTCGGTGATCGCGATCCGCGCCGCGCGCTGGCACCGACGACGGTGTGCCTGCAACTGGTGATCGATGCGGAAGGCAAGGTCGAACGCAGTCTGCCAGTGATCGATCGCAGTGACTGTGCCGCCGGCAATGCGCCGGAGAACGCGCCCCTCATGCAGGCTGCCCAGGAAGCGGTGGCGATGTGGCGCTTTGTGCCCGCGGCCGTCTGTCATTTCACTCCGCAGCGCGTGCCGACGGATCGGGGCAACTGCGAGGGCGCCGAGCGCATCGAACCGGTGCCGGTGAGTCTGCTGTATGGCTTCACGTTCGAGATCGTGAAAGGGCAACACGTGGTGCGCCGGCAAGGACGCTGAACAGGTAAGGCGTAGTGTGCCAACCGGGCAACAGGGGGGGCCGGCCAGCGCCGGCGCTACCTTTCCGGACCGCCCTGGATGTTGGCCTTGACCGAGGGCTGCATCAGTTTCGGCTCGGGCAGAGTGGCATCACGGGCTTGGCGCGTGGCGACAAACTCGGCTTCGCTGACGCCGTCATGCAGGTGGATGTTGTGCGCGCGCTGCGCGCCGATCGTGGTCTGATTGGCGACCTCGCGGCCCCCTGGGCCGTAGTCATGACAGATGAACACACGGGTCGCATCGGGCAATGCCAACATCCGTTGGATCGAGCGGTACAGCTGCGCCGCGTCACCGCCCGGGAAGTCGCAGCGAGCGGTGCCGCCGTCGGGCATGAACAGCGAGTCGCCGGTGAACAGCGCATCGCCGATGCGATAGGCGACGCTGTCGCTGGTGTGCCCCGGCACTGCGATCACTTCGGCGTCGATATCACCGAGGGTGAAGCGCTCGCCGTCAGCGAACAGATGGTCGAACTGCGAGCCATCGGTCGGCACATCCAGCGCGTAGCGTGGCGCGAAGGTGCGCTGCACCTGCACGATGCCCTGGCCCATCGCCAGCGTCGCATCCGGCCACTGGGATTTCAGCCAGCGCCCGGCGCTGACATGGTCGGCGTGGGCATGGGTGTCCAGCAGCCAGCGCACCTGCAGGCCGTGCCCGCGCACATGCGCAAGCAACGGCTGCAGCGGCCCGGCGCCGAGTGCATCGGTGTCCGGGTCGTAATCCAGCACCGGGTCGATCACCGCCGCCTGCAACGTCGCCGGATCATGCACCACGTAGCTGAAGGTGTGGCTGTCCGGGTGGAAGAAACTGGCGACGTGCAGTGACATGGTGCAGACCTCAGCGTTTGCCCAGGGTGTCGTTGAGCAGCACGGCCAAGCGTTCACCGGCCACGCGCAGCTCGCGCTCGGCGACCGGGCGGTAGGTCGCCGCATAGCTGGGGCCCAGCGTACGCTTGTCCGGGTAAACGCCAGGTGCAATGGCGATCCGGCAGCTGGCTTCGGCCCACTGCGCGGCGTCGACAGTGATGTTGGAGCGCTTGCCGAATGCGGGCTTGGGCAGGGCGAGGAGGCGCTTGAGGTACTGGTCGTCATCCAGCGTCTGCTCGTTCAGCATGCCGCTGTCCCACAGCGAGTGCAGGTTGGTACCGCGGTTGTTGAACTGCACCTGGAAATCGTTGCCACCCTTGTCGTGGCCGTAGCCGGCATGCATCGGCTGGTGGATGTCGCCGGCGAAATGCACGACGAACTTCAGCGCCTGCGCGCGCTCTGCATCGGACTTGCTGCGGTCGCCGAGAATCGCGGTCTGTACCTTCAGCGCCTCGACCACGCAGTTGCCGTTCTTGCAGTGCTTCTGCACTTCATAGTGGCAATCGTCTTCGCCGATGTTGACGTAATGCCAGCCGGCCGAGCGCTTGCCCAGGTCCGGATCCTTGGCGCGCAGCTGATCGGCCCAAGGGGCGATGGCGTGCAGTGTCGGGTCCGGCTCGGCGGCGAGCAGACGGTCAACCTCGGCTTGGGTCTGCGGGGTCAGCCGGGTCTCGGCGATCCGCGCCACCAGGCGGTGGCCCTGTGCGCCCCAGGCCAGGGCATCGGTGGAAACGAAGGTGAGGGCCAGCGCGAGGGCGGTGGCCGGGAGCAGGGAAGGCATGTTCATCCGCGGCATTCTAGCGGGCCGGCCGCGCGCGGGCTTGCCGGGATCTGGCCGGCTGCAGCGTCCGGCGGCTTGCGCTAGGCTCGCCGGGTCCCCGCATCGGGCGGAATCCGGAGGTCCCCATGGCCCACATCGTTGGCCTGATCGGCGGCATGAGCTGGGAAAGCTCGGCCCACTATTACCGCCTGATCAACGCGCACGTGCGCGACACCTTGGGCGGCCTGCACTCGGGCCGGATCCTGCTGTGGTCGTTCGATTTCGCCGAGATCGAGGCACTGCAGCATGCCGGCGACTGGGACACCGCCACCCAGCGGATGATCGATGCGGCCCAGCGCCTGCAGGGCGCGGGTGCGACGGCCATCGTGATCTGCACCAACACCATGCATCGCATGGCCGACGCGGTGCAGGCGGCGATCCCGATTCCCCTGCTGCACATCGCCGATCCCACGGCCGAGGCGATCAAGGCCGCCGGGCTGCAACGGGTGGGGTTGCTGGGCACGGCGTTCACCATGGAGCAGGATTTCTACACGGGGCGGCTCACGCAGGCGCATGGCCTGGAGGTGCTGATTCCCGAGGCCGATGACCGCGCGGCGGTGCATCGGATCATCTATGGCGAGCTGGTGCAGGGGCAGGTGCTGCCGGCCTCGCGCGAGACCTACCGGGCGGTGATGCAGCGACTGGTGGACCGCGGTGCGCAGGGCATCATCCTGGGCTGCACGGAGATCATGCTGCTGGTCGGCGCGCAGGATGCAACGGTGCCGGTGTTCGATACGACCACGCTGCATGCGCAGGCGGCGGGGCGGCATCTGTTGGCCGAATGAGCCAAAAAAAACCCCGGCCGAAGCCGGGGAAACTGTCTTGCTGCGAGGGTGTTGCCTTGTTGGGTTCTGATCCGCCGATCAGAACTTGAATACGTACGACACGCCGTAGGCGAGCGGGTCGATGTTGACGGTGCCGATCTTTTCACCGTTGAGCTTCACCTTGCTGTCGATGTCCATCCAGCGCACATCAACGCGCAGCGAGCCCTTGTCGTTGATCGCGAAATCCAGGCCGGCATGGGCGGCCAGGCCCCAGGAGTCTTCCATCTTCAGCGTGCTGCCAGCCAACGCGCCGCCGGTCTTCTCGCTGAAGAACGTGGTGTAGTTGATGCCGGCGCCCAGGAACGGGGACACCTTGCCCTTGCTGTTGAAGTGATACTGCAGCGACACCACCGGCGGCAGGTGCTTGGTGCTGCCCACGTTGCCCAGGCCGGCGATGTTGATGTCGTGCTTGAACGGCAGCGCGGCCAGGAGCTCGATGCCCAGGTTGTCGGCGATGAAGTACTCACCGGTGATGGTCGGCTTGATGTCGTTGTCCACATCGACCTTCAGCGTGCCGCCGGCCAGCGAGCCGTTGTTGGACTTCGGGGCAACCTGGTGCACGCCGGCACCGATCGTCCAGTCACCCTTGGACTGGGCCATGGCGGGGGCGGCGGCCAGCGCCAGGGCGGCGGCCAGGCTGGAGAGCAGGAGGGGGGAGGTCTTGCGCATGAGACGGTCTCGTGGCGGGTTGGAATGGCGCCAGTTTTCCCGTCCATGCGCCTGCGCGCCTTGATCCGGATCAATCCGGGTATTTACCGTTGTAACCGGTTCCCATTCGTCTTCCCCGGGCCGGGCCGGTTCCGGCCCTGCTAGAATGAACGCCCCTTTCCATCGGCGCCGCACCGTCGCGGCTGCAGGAGCTTGTGAACATGGCAATCAAGGTTGGCATCAACGGTTTCGGTCGCATCGGACGCAACGTACTGCGCTCGGCCGTGCTGAACTTCGGCAATGACATCGAAATCGTCGCCATCAACGATCTGCTGGAGCCGGACTACCTGGCGTACATGCTGAAGTACGACTCCGTGCATGGCCGCTTCAAGGCCGATGTGGAAGTCTCCGGCAACGACCTGCTGGTCAACGGCAAGAAGATCCGCCTGACCCAGGAACGCGACCCGGCCAACCTGAAGTGGGACGAAGTCGGCGTGGACGTCGTCATCGAATCCACCGGCCTGTTCCTGACCAAGGAAACCGCGCAAAAGCACATCGACGCGGGCGCCAAGAAGGTGATCCTGTCGGCACCGTCGAAGGACGACACCCCGATGTTCGTGTTCGGCGTGAACGACAAGACCTACGCCGGCCAGGCGATCGTCTCCAACGCGTCGTGCACCACCAACTGCCTGGCCCCGCTGGCCAAGGTCATCAACGACAAGTGGGGCATCAAGCGTGGCCTGATGACCACCGTGCACGCCGCGACCGCCACCCAGAAGACCGTCGATGGCCCGTCCAACAAGGACTGGCGCGGTGGCCGTGGCATCCTGGAAAACATCATTCCGTCCTCCACCGGTGCGGCCAAGGCCGTCGGCGTGGTGATCCCGGAATTGAACAAGAAGCTGACCGGCATGAGCTTCCGCGTGCCGACCTCGGACGTGTCGGTGGTCGATCTGACCGTCGAGCTGGAGAAGGAAGCCACCTACGCCGAGATCTGCGCTGAAGTGAAGGCGCAGAGCGAAGGCGCGCTGAAGGGCATCCTGGGCTACACCGAAGACAAGGTCGTGGCAACCGACTTCCGCGGTGAAACCCACACTTCGGTGTTCGACGCCGATGCCGGCATCGCGCTGGACAGCACCTTCGTCAAGCTGGTGTCGTGGTACGACAACGAATGGGGCTACTCCAACAAGTGCCTGGAAATGGTCAAGGTCGTCGCGGCGTAAGCCAGCGCTGCCCTGCGTCATTCCACAGACCCCGGCCCCGTGCCGGGGTCTGTCGTTTCAGGGGCGCCCGTCAGGGCGTGATCCCGCGTGTGCCGCCGATCCTTTAGCATGGCCCGCGTGCCCTGGCACTGCGCCTGCCGGGTGCAGCCGGGGCGACCTCTTGAGGATGGCCTGGAATGGAAGCTCTGATTGTCCTGCTGGTGCTGGTACTGCTGGCGATCCCGCTGCTGCTGATCGTGGCGCTGGTGATGATCGCCGGCCTGCGCCGCCGCGTCGCCGCGCTGGAGCAACGCGCGGCAGGCTCGGCCTGGGACGCCACGCCGGCACCCGCCGCGCCCGAACGGCCGCTGCGCTGGGCCGACATTGCGTCGGTCGACACCGTGTCCCCGCCGTTGGATGCCGCGCCGCGCACACCGGACGCGTCACCCATTGCGGTGACTGCCCCCGCTGCGCGCGTTGCGCCACTGGACGAACCGGCGCAGCCGCCCCCGCTGCCGCCCCGGTCTGCACCACCGCCGGCACCTGCCGCACCGCAGGGACCGGGCATCGGCGAGCGCATCATCGGCACCCTCAAACAGTGGTTCACCGAGGGCAATGTGCCGGTCAAGATCGGCATGCTGGTGCTGCTGGCCGGTGTGGCCGCGCTGCTCAAGTACGCCAGCGACCAGGGCTGGTTGAACGCACCGATCGAGCTGCGCCTGGCCGCCATCGCGCTGGCGGCGCTGGCCGGGCTGGTGTTCGGCTGGGTGCAGCGCGATACCCGGCACCTGTTCGCGCTGGCGCTGCAGGGCGGGGCGATCGGCATCCTGCTGCTGACCATTTTCGCCGCGTTCAAGCGCTATGACCTGATCCCCGCCGCGCCGGCGTTCGCGCTCAGCGTGCTGCTGATCGCCGGCATGGGCGTGCTGGCGGTGGTGCAGAACTCGCGCACGCTGGCCGTGCTCGGCATCCTGGCCGGCTTCATGGCGCCGATCTGGCTGTCCACCGGCAGCGGCAATCATGTCGCGCTGTTCTCGTATTACGCGGTGCTCAACGCGGCGATCCTGGCGATTGCCTGGTGGCGACCGTGGCGCGCGCTGAACCTGCTCGGCTTTGCCTTCACCTTTGGCATCGGTACCGCCTGGGGCGTGCTCCAGTACAGCCCGGACAAGTTCGCCAGCACCGAGCCGTTCCTGCTGCTGTTCTTCGCCTTCTACCTGCTGATTCCGATCCTCTATGCGCGCCGGCAGCGTGCGGAGAAACGCGATCTGATCGATGGCAGCCTGGTGTTCGGTACGCCGCTGATCGCGTTCTCGTTGCAGGCCGGTCTGCTGCACGACGATCGCCTGCTGCTGGCGTTGTGCTCGCTGGCACTGGCCGCGTTGTATGCGGGATTGGCGTGGGTGCTGATCAAGCGCGAGCGCTATGCCGCACTGGGTCAGTCGCATGCGGTGCTCGCGGTGGGCTTTGCGACGCTGGCGGTGCCGCTGGCGCTGTCTGCACGGGCCACCGCCAGCGTGTTCGCTCTGGAAGGGGCGGCCCTGGCCTGGCTGGGGCTGCGACAGCAGCGCTGGCTGCCGCAGGTCACCGGTGCGTTGTTGACCCTGGGCGCCGCGTTCGGCTTCGTGGTCGGTGCCGATTACTGGCATCTGGACGCCACGGCCATCGCCAACCCGACCTTCATGAGCGGCCTGCTGCTGGCGGTGGCTGGTTTCGCGGCGGCCTTCAGCTATCGCCGCGCGCAGCAGCAGTCGCCGGCCATCGTGTACTACCTGTGGGGCTTGCTGTGGTGGCTGGGCAGTATCAGCCACGAGATCCTGCGCTTCGTCGCCCACCGCAGCGAGCCCGATGCGCTGCTGATCGCCGCGGCCGTCACCGGTTGGCTGGCCGCCGAGATGCATCGGCGCTGGCCGGCACGCGCACTGGTGCTCACCACGCTGGCGATGGTGCTGGCTGCGTTCCCGTTGGCGCTGTGGCAGGCCGATGTGCATGACCAGCCGTTCGCCGGTTATGGCGCACTGGCCTGGGCGGTGTTCGCGCTGCTGGGCGTGCGCAGCCTGTGGTGTCTGCGCGCAGGCGACGACCGCACGTCGCTGGCGGCGCAGTTCCTGTGGTGGTTGCTGTGGCCGTCCGTGGTGTCGCTGGCCTGCCTGTGGCTGGCCGACCGTTTCGCGCTGGCACAGGGTTGGGGCCTGGCCCTGATGCTGTTGCCGTGGCTGCTCGTCACCGCCGTGGCGCTGTTGCGCTGGCGCTGGCTGACGGTGCCGCTTGGCGAACGCTTCGATCCGATGCGCACGCCGCTGCAGGGCACGTTGTTCGCGGTGCTTGGCGTGAGCTGGGCGGGCCTGTTGCTGGTCCCGGCCGGCGCAGCACCGCTGCCGTGGCTGCCGCTGCTCAACCCGGTGGAACTGGCGCAGCTCGCCGTTCTGGTGCTCGCTGCGCGCTGGCTGTGGTCTGCGCAGGCGCCGGATGGCCTGCGTGCGATGCGCATACCGGTGCTGGCGATTGCCGGCTTCGTCGCCCTGACCAGCATCACCCTGCACGCCGTGCATCACTGGGGCGGGGTGCCGTGGAACCAACGCTTGTGGTCTTCGACCCTCGCCCAGACCAGCCTGACCGTGGTGTGGAGCGTGCTCGGCGTGATCAGCTGGGTGTGGGGCTCGCGCCGCGGGCAACGCGTGCTGTGGCTGGTCGGCGCGGTGCTGATGGGCGTGGTGCTGGCCAAGCTGGTGCTGATCGACCGCCAGCACCTGGGCAACCTGTTGGGCATTTCTTCTTTCATCGCCTATGGCCTGCTGTGCACGGTCGTGGGCTATCTGGCACCGGCGCCGCCGCGCGCGCCGGACCCGGCCGTGGAGCCGCAGTCTTGATGACCTTTCGCCCGCTGATCCTCCTCACCGCGCTGGCGCTTCCGGCGCTGGCCAAGGCCCAGGCCGCCGATGACCGCCAGGCCTATCGCCAGCAATGGCCGCTGCAGCTCGCGCAGCCGCAGGCCGGTGCCTACCGGCTGACGCTCGACGATGGCGTCTACCGCACCGCGGTGTCGCCACGCCTGGCCGACGTGCAGGTGTTCAACGCACAAGGTCAGGCACTGCCTTCGGCGCTGCTGGCTGCCGATCAGCCACTGGCGCAGGCGCCACAATGGCAGACGCTGTCCTGGTTCCCATTGCCGCCGATGGCCGGTACCTCCGGCGATGATCTGCAGCTGCTGACCGAGCGCAATACCGACGGCAGCGTGCGCCGGGTGGAAGCGCGGCTGGGACGCGGTGGCGCGGCCGGGCAACCGGCCGGCTGGCTGATCGACGCCAGCGCGCTGAAGACCGGCGTGCAGGCGCTGCGCCTGGACTGGCAGACACAGTCGCCACTGCAGGCGCGCGTTCGCGTGGAGATGAGCAACGATCTGCGCGATTGGCTGCGCATCGCCGACGATGTGCCGCTGGTGGACCTGCAGCACGAAGGCCGCCGCCTGCAGCAGCGCCGCATCGAGATCGCGCGCCAGGCCAAGTACTTCCGGATCCTGCCGATCGGCGCCGATGCCTTGCCGGCGCTGTCCACGGTGCAGGCCGAGTTGGCGCCGGCCGCGCAGGCGATCGCGTGGCGCTGGCAGTCGCTGACCGGTACCGCCGGCAAACCCGGCGAGTTCGAGTATCAGCTGGACGGGCGCTTCCCGATCGCGCAGGCCGATATCGCCACCGCCGACAACAGCGTGGTGCAGTGGACGCTGTTGAGCCGCGACGATGCCGATCAACCGTGGCAGGTGCGCGCCGGCCCGTGGGTGGCCTATCAGCTGCAGGACGCCGCCGACCGTCGCCAATCGCAGACCCAGCCACTGGCACGCAGTACGCGTGATCGTTACTGGAAGCTGGTGGCCGGCCAGCCGCAGTCGATGCCGGCACCGACGCTCAAGCTTGGCTACCAGCCCGAAGCGCTGGTGTTCCTCAGCCAGGGCCAGCCGCCGTTTGCGGTGGCCGCCGGCAGCGTGCGTGCCGAGCGCCAGGATGCGCCGGTGGCCACGGTGATCGCGCAGCTGCGCGAGCAGCATGGCGCGCAGTGGCAACCGGCGCAGGCAAGCGTGCAGGGCGCACCGGAAGTACTCGCCGGCGATGCCGCAGTGGCCCCGCAGCGCGACTGGAAACAGTGGCTGCTGTGGGCGCTGCTGGTGATCGGCGTGCTGATCGTCGGTGGCTTCGCGGTGAGCCTGCTGCGTCAGCCGCGTCTTAACGGGGACGGGGGTAGTTAAGCGCGCTTAACTACCTCCGTCCCTGTTATGGATTTGCGATGCACCCGCTCAGCCGGGACAATGATCGTCTGCGCCGCACGGCGCCCTTCCTTCTTCAGAGCCAAAGAGTTGCTTATGTCCATCGTTCGCATGACCGACCTCGATCTCTCCGGCAAGCGCGTGCTGATCCGCCAGGATCTGAACGTGCCGATCGACAACGGCCAGATCACCTCCGAGCAGCGCATCACCGCGTCGCTGCCGACGCTGAAGCTGGCGCTGGAGAAGGGCGCCGCCGTGATGGTGACCTCGCACCTGGGGCGTCCGAAGGAAGGCGTGTGGAGTGAAGCCGAATCGCTGGCCCCGGTGGCGCTTCGCCTGTCGCAGCTGCTGGGTGTCCAGGTGCCGCTGGTGCGTGATTGGGTCGATGGCGTGGACGTCGCGCCGGGTTCCATCGTGCTGCTGGAAAACTGCCGCATGAATGTCGGCGAAGGCAAGGACGATGAAGCGCTGGCGAAGAAGTACGCCGCGCTGTGCGATGTGTTCGTCATGGATGCCTTCGGCACCGCGCACCGCGCGCAGGCCTCCACCCACGGCGTGATCCGCTTCGCGCCGGTCGCCGCTGGCGGTCCGTTGCTGATGGCCGAACTGGACGCGCTGGCCAAGGCGCTGCTCGCCCCGGCCCCGCCGTTGCTGGCGATCGTGGCCGGCAGCAAGGTCAGCACCAAGCTCGAACTGCTCTCCAGCCTGGTCGGCAAGGTCGACCAGCTGATCGTCGGCGGTGGCATCGCCAACACCTTCATCGCGGCCGCCGGTTACCCGGTCGGCAAGTCGCTGTATGAGCCGGACCTGCTGGACACCGCGAAGAAGATCGTGGCCGATGCCAAGGCGCGTGGCGCGGACATCCCGCTGCCGACCGACGTGGTCGTGGCCAAGCAGTTCCTGCCGGACGCCGACGCCACGGTGAAGGCCGTCGCCGACGTGGCCGAGGATGACCTGATCCTGGATATCGGCCCGGAGACGGCCCAGCACTACGCGGGCCTGATCGCCAAGGCCGGCACCGTGGTCTGGAACGGCCCGGTCGGCGTGTTCGAGTTCGAGGCCTTCAGCCATGGCACCGAAGCGCTGGCCCGTGCCGTCGCGGCCTCGCCGGCGTTCTCGATCGCCGGTGGTGGCGACACCCTGGCCGCGGTGGACAAGTACGACGTCGCCGGCGAGGTGAGCTACATCTCCACCGGTGGCGGCGCGTTCCTGGAGTTCCTGGAAGGCAAGACCCTGCCGGCCGTCGCCGCGCTGGAGGCCCGCGGCTCGTGAGCCGCGCTGTGCTGTTCTTCGATCTCGACGGCACGCTGATCGATTCGGCCGTCGGGATCACCGGGTGCGTGGCGCATGCGCTCACGCAGATGGGCCAACCGGTCCCGCCACAGGCCGAACTGCGGCGCTGGATCGGGCCGTCGTTGCGCACCAGCTTCGCGCCGTTGTTCAACGATCCGGCCCAGGTCGAACAGGCGGTGACGTATTACCGCGAGCGCTTCGACGTGGTCGGCTGGCGCGAGCATGAGGTCTACCCGCGGATCGGCCAGGTCGTGCAGGCCTTGAAGGATCGCGGCCATCGGCTGGCGATCGTCACCGCCAAGAACGAGCCGCACGCCCGGCGCATCGTCGAGCACCTGCCGTTCGGTGACTGCTTCGAGGACGTGATCGGCGCGACCCCGGATGGCAGCCGCAGCGAGAAGCCGCAGCTGGTGGCCGAGGCCCTGCGTCGGCTGTCGCTGACCCCGGCGCAGTGCTGGATGATCGGCGACCGGCGTATGGATATCGAAGGCGCGCGTCATCACGGGCTGCGCAATATCGGCGTTTTGTGGGGCTTCGGCGGTGCCGAAGAGCTCACGGCGGCCGGGGCGGCGCACCTCGCGCAGGCACCGGACGACCTGCTCACGCTGATCGATTGAGGGCCGCGGCGGCGATCCGTACGCCGCCGCATGTCCTGCGCAAAGCCCCGCCGCGATTGGCGCTGGCCGGCGGGCGGTCAGATGACTGTCCGCCCGGTCGTCTCGGGCTGTCTGCAGGACAACGGTGAAACCCAAGCGTGCCAGCGGTGTAATCGTATTCATGGGACGTGATGGGTGTGCTAATTTCACTCCTTTAACGGGAGCCCATTAACCATGATTGAGCGTCAGCGTCGCACCAAGATCCTTGCCACCCTCGGACCGGCGACCGACCCGCCGGGCGTGCTGGAGGATCTCTTCCGCGCCGGCGTGAACGTGGTTCGCCTCAACTTCAGCCACGGTGACCCGTCCGGCCAGGCCAAGCGCGCTGCCGATGTACGTGCCGCCGCCGCCCGCGTGGGCGTGGAAGTGGGCATCCTGGCCGATCTGCCGGGCCCGAAGATCCGTATCGAGCGTTTCGCCGAAGGCAAGATCAAGCTCAAGGCGGGCGACCGCTTCGACCTGGTCGCCTCACCGAACGCACCGGCCGGCGACACCACCCAGGTGGGCGTGAGCTACCTCGGCCTGCCGCAGGACGTGGTGGCCGGTGACATCCTGCTGCTCGACGATGGCCTGATGCAGCTGCAGGTCACCGAAGTGCAGGGCGAGCGCATCATCAACACCGTGCTCAACGATGGCGTGCTGTCCGACCGCAAGGGCCTGAACAAGCAGGGCGGTGGCCTGTCGCTGGGCGCGCTGACCGAGCGCGACAAAGAACTGATCGGCATCGTGGCCAAGATCGGCGTGGATTTCATCGCCGTCTCGTTCTGCCGCAACGCGCAGGACATGAACGACGCGCGCGAGATCGCCGAGTCGCACGGCTGCTACGCCGCGCTGGTCTCCAAGATCGAGCGCACCGAAGCGATTGAGAACCTCGAAGAGATCGTCGACGCCAGCGATGTGGTCATGGTCGCGCGTGGTGATCTAGGCGTGGAAATCGGCGATGCCGAATTGCCGGGCCTGCAGAAGAAGATCATCAAGGCCTCGCTGGCGCAGAACAAGGTGGTGATCACCGCCACCCAGATGCTGCAGTCGATGGTCGAAAGCCCGATCCCGACCCGTGCCGAAGTGCTGGACGTGGCCAACTCGGTCATCGACGGTACCGATGCGGTGATGCTCTCGGCCGAAACCGCCGCCGGCATGTACCCGGTCAAGGCGGTCGAAGCGATGGCGCGTATCTGCCTCGGTGCCGAACGCCAGTTCCAGACCGAGACCGACTTCGGCGCCTCGCCGCGCAACCTGGAACGTGCCGACCAGGCGATCGCCATGGCCACCATGTTCCTGTCCCAGCACGTGGGCGTGCGCGCGATCGTGGCGATGACCGAATCCGGTGGCACCGCGCGGTACCTGTCGCGCTTCCGTGCCTCGGCACCGGTGTTCGCGGTGACCCGCCATGACGGCGCCCGCCGCCAGATGGCGCTGATGCGCGATGTGTTCCCGATCAACTTCGACAGCCGCGGCCTGACCCCGCGCGAAGCCGCGCGCGGCAGCATCCGCCTGCTGTTCGAAGCGAACCAGCTGCAGAGCGGCGACCGCGTCGTCTTCACCAGCGGCGAGCACATGGAAACCCATGGCGCCACCAACACGCTGCGCCTGCTGGAAGTGGGCGAAGACGGCCGTGCGAGCGGCCTGGGCGAACTCTAAGGGGTACGCGTCATCGCATACGCGCTGTCGCCCCACGGTTTGCGCTGCAAACCGTGGGCCCTTCTTACCCTCTCCCAGACCCCCGCCGCTTCGCGGCCGCCCCCTCACTCAGGGGGCTTTCCCCCAGACACATTCGCTCCCCTGGGCCCGTTTAGGGATGGAATCGTTTCCAGATTCCGTGGACGGCCAGTTCACGGGAGGCGGGGTCTATAATTGGCGTTTTCCCGCACCCGCCACAGGAAGTACATGAGCATCGAACAGCTGGCTGAAACCGCACAGGCCATGGTCGCCCCGGGCAAGGGCATCATCGCGATCGACGAATCCACCGGCACCATCGGCAAGCGCTTCGCCAGCGTCGGCCTGGAGAACACCGAGGAGAACCGTCGCGCCTACCGCGAACTGCTGCTCACCACGCCCAAGCTGAACGAGCACATCTCCGGCGCGATCCTGTACGACGAGACCATCCGTCAGTCCACCAAGGACGGCGTCCCGTTCGCCAAGTACATGGCCGCCCAGGGCATCATTCCGGGCATCAAGGTCGACAAGGGCGCCCATGCCCTGGCCGGCTGCCCGGGCGAGCTGGTCACCGAAGGCCTGGACGGCCTGCGCGAGCGCCTGCAGGAGTACTACAAGCTGGGTGCGCGCTTCGCCAAGTGGCGTGCAGTCATCAACATCGGTGAAAGCATCCCGTCGGGCACCTGCATCGAGTCCAACGCCCACGCGCTGGCCCGTTATGCGGCGCTGTGCCAGGAATGCGGCCTGGTGCCGATGGTCGAGCCGGAAGTGATCATGGACGGCGACCACGACATCGAGACCTGCTACGAAGTCACCGAAGCCACCCTGCGTTCGCTGTTCGACGCGCTGTACCAGCAGAACGTGCTGCTGGAAGGCACCATCCTGAAGGCCTCGATGGTCATCTCCGGCAAGGGCTGCGAAGAGCAGGCCGACGTCGAGGAAGTGGCCGAGTCGACCGTGATGTGCCTCAAGAGCACCGTGCCGGCGATCCTGCCGGGCGTGGTGTTCCTGTCCGGTGGCCAGAGCGATGAGCAGTCCACCGCGCATCTGAACGCCATGAACCAGATGGGCAACCTGCCGTGGCCGCTGAGCTTCTCCTACGGCCGCGCCATGCAGCAGGCCGCGCTGAAGCTGTGGGCCAAGGACACCAAGGCCAACGTTGCCAAGGCGCAGCAGACGATCTTCGATCGCGCCAAGGAAAACGGCCAGGCCGCCCTGGGCAAGTGGAACGGCTGATTCACGCCTGACCACCGTCAACGGAAACGCCGGCCTTGTGCCGGCGTTTTTGTTTGCGCGGTGGTCTGCTCAGTGCGCCGCGGCCGGCGGCAACCCGAGCGCCAGTGGCGCGAAGATCGCCGAGGTTGACGGTTCGACCGGCTGACCCAGCGCGGCCAGCGCCGATTGGTAGGCCTTGCACGTCGCCGCGTTGTAGGCCACCAGGATGATCCGGCGCGGCTGGCGATGCGAGCGCTGCCAGGTCAGGGTTTCGGTGGCGGCGATGTGGGCGGCCTGGTGCAGCGGATAGCCGAACACGCCGCAGCTGATCGCCGGGAAGGCGATCGATTCCAGATCCAGCTTTTCGGCCAGCTGCAGCGATTTCCAGTAGCAATTGGCCAGCAGTGCCGGCTCGTCGCGCAGACCGTCCTGCCAGACCGGGCCGACGGTGTGGAACACATGCCTGGCCGGCAGCTCGAAGGCGGGCGTCTGGCGCACCTCACCGGTCGGGCAGCGCATGCCGGGGCGGATCTCCGGCAGGGCGCGGCAGGCGTCGAGCAGCTGCGGACCGGCCGCGCGATGGATCGCGCCGTCCACGCCGCCGCCGCCCAGCAGGGATTCGTTGGCCGCATTGACGATCGCATCCACCGCCAGGGTCGTGATGTCGCCCTGCCACACTTCGATCTTCATGCGTACCGCTCCTTACGTACTGATACCGGGTCCATACAACGAAATGACGTGCCTGACCTGCACCGTAACCTGCAGGACATCTAGGCTGCGTCATCGTCGTCTCAGGCAGTGCGACCCGGCGAGCGCTGGCTGACCTTCACACGATGCCGCCGGATCGCTTCACCGCAGATGAAGCGCCCCATGCAAAACGCCCGCCGATCAGGGCGGGCGCTTCCTTCCTGCGGACCAACGGGCAGATCAGGGCAGACCGGCCAGCCAGTCGTCGTCGGAGCCTTCGTTGATGTCGGCAAACAGCGGGGTGGAGAAGTAGCGCTCACCCGTGTCGGGCAGCATCGCCAGGATCACCGCGCCGGGTGCGGCCTTGGCGGCGATGTCCAGCGCGCTGGCGACCGTGGCACCGGCCGAGATGCCCACGAAGATGCCTTCCTCGGCCGCGAGCCGGCGCGAGGTTTCGATGGCGCGCGCGTCGTCGATGGTCAGCAGTTCATCGTAGACACCGCGGTTGAGCACTTCCGGCACGAAGTCGGGGGTCCAGCCCTGGATCTTGTGCGGCTTCCACTCATCGCCCTTGAGCAGGGCGGCGCCTTCCGGCTCGGTGGCGACGATGCGGGTCTCGGGTCGCGCGACCTTGAGCACTTCGCCGACCCCGGTCAGGGTGCCGCCGGTGCCCCAGCCGGTCACGAAGTAGTCCAGCCGCTTGCCGGCGAAGTCGCGCAGGATTTCCGGGGCGGTGGTGTTGCGGTGATAGGCCGGGTTGGCCGGGTTGGCGAACTGGCTGGCCAGGAACCAGCCGTGTTCCTCGGCCAGTTCCTTCGCACGGCGGACCATGCCCGAGCCGCGCTCGGCGGCCGGGGTCAGGATCACCTTGGCGCCGTAGGCGCGCATGAGCTTGCGGCGCTCGATCGAGAAGGTCTCCACCATCGTGGCCACGAACTTGTAGCCGCGCGCGGCGGCCACCATCGCCAGCGCCACGCCGGTGTTGCCCGAGGTCGCTTCCACGATGGTATCGCCGGGCTTGAGCAGGCCCTTGGCCTCGGCGTCGAGAATGATCGCCAGCGCCAGACGGTCCTTGACCGAGCCGCCGGGATTGAACGACTCGACCTTCGCATACAGGGTGACGTGCTCGGGGGCGAGACGGTGCAGGCGCACCACCGGGGTGTTGCCGATGGTGTCCAGGATGGAGTCGTACAGGGCCATGGGAATGCTCCGCAGAAGTCGTTGCCGCCCGGGGGCCGTGCGGCAGGGGAAAGGGTCGGGCCGGTGGCGGCGCAAGGCGCCCGCGCGCGGCCGGGCCGGGGTCGGTCAGACCGTACCGCTGGCATATGACCGCGCGAAATGACCTGATTACCTTCTTAAACAACGTTTGGTTATAAGCTGGTGACGGCATTTGCCCTACAGTCGGATGGCCCCTCTCCATGCGCCGTATCGCCCGCCCATGACGCTGACCCAACTTCGCTACCTGGTCGCCATTGCCGACGCCGAGCTGAACATCACGCTGGCGGCGTCCCGTGTGCACGCCACCCAGCCCGGCCTGTCCAAACAGCTCAAGCAGTTGGAGGATGAACTCGGGTTCCTGCTGTTCGTGCGCAAGGGCCGCAGCCTGGAAGCGGTGACCCCGGCCGGCGTGGAAGTGATCGGCCGCGCCCGCGCTGTCCTGGGCGAGGCCAACAACATCCGCACCTATGCGGCCAACCAGCGCCGTGAAAGCCAGGGCCAACTGGTGCTCACCACCACGCATACCCAGGCGCGCTTCGTGCTGCCGCCGGCAGTGGCGCGGATCAAGCAGGCCTACCCGCAGGTCAGCGTGCATCTGCAGCAGGCGGCGGAAAGCGATGCGCTGGACCTGCTCAGCCAGGGCGACGCGGACATCGCCATCATCAGCACCGCCGGCGGTGAGCCCACTGCCGGCTTGGCCATTCCGCTGTACCGCTGGCGCCGGCTGGTGCTGGTGCCGCGCGGGCACGCGCTGGACCGCCCGGGCGCCGCGCCGGACCTGCAGGCGCTCGCCAGCCACCCGCTGATCAGCTACGAATCCTCCACCCGCGGCAGCTCCTCGCTGCAGCGCGCCTTCGCCAGCGCCGGGCTGACCCCGGACATCGCCTTGACCGCCCTCGATGCGGACCTGATCAAGACGTATGTGCGCACCGGCCTGGGCGTGGGCCTGCTGGCGGAAATGGCGGTCAACGCCAGCGATGAAGACCTGCGGTCCTGGCCGGCCCCGGCGCCGATCGACGAGTGCATCGCCTGGGCCGTGCTGCCGCGCGATCGCGTACTGCGCGATTACGCGCTCGAACTGGTGCATGTGCTCGCCCCACAGATCGACACCCGCGACCTGCGCCGGGTGATCGACGGCAACCAGGAAGCCAACTGGCCGCTGCCGCCGACCTGGGAATCACTGACGCAGACCATCACCGTCTAGCGACGGTGATGGCTGCCCGCGCATTCCCCCTCTACCCCGAGCCGTTGGCGCGCCCCCTTCAACAGAAGGGGGCTTTTCTCCAGAGGGGTGAGGGGTTCGGTGGGCGCTTCGAATGGGCTGCTGCGACGGTTGGTCGCAGGGCTTCGGGTGGGCCGGCCAACGCTCGGGCGCTACCATGACGGGGTGAACGTCCGCCGTCGCCCGTATGCCGTCCTGTTGCAGCTTGCCTTCGTGGCGACGTTGCTGATGGCGCTGGCGCCGCTGGTCAGCCGCTGGCAGCAGGCGCACGCCGAGGCGCCGGTGATGCTGATGCCGACCGGCATGACCCACGCGATGCCGGTGCCGCCCGATGCCCACGCCGGGCACGACATGCAGCACGACATCGCGCAGCGCGACGTGCACCACCACGACATGCAGCAGCACGACATGGCGCGCCATGACATGGCGATGCAGCCCATGCCGATGCACGCCCTGCCAAGCGCCCACGACACCCCCGCATCGTCGCCACCGATGAGCGAGCATGCCGGGCATGGCGACGCCTGCGAGTACTGCATGATGGCCTCGCGGCTGATGCCGTGGCTGGCGGTGCTGATCCTGCTGTTGCCGGCGATGCCGGTCATTGCACCGCGCGTGCTGCGCGCGGTGCCCACGCCACGCAGCCTGCGCTGGCCCGCCCACGCCGCACGCGGCCCGCCCGCGATCTCCTGAAACCACCGCCTTTTCTGCCTGTGTCGCCGTGATGGCGGCGCGTGCCTGCGTGCTTTTCTGGAGTTCCACCATGAACGTTTCTTCCCGCAGCGCGGGCGCACTGACGCGCCTGTCTGTTTCCCTGTCGCTGGCCCTGGTCGCGCTGCCGCTGCATGCCGCCAACGACGACGCCCACACCCTCGATACGCTGGTGGTCACCGCCACCGCGCCCTCATCGCCGCTGCACTGGGTCACCGATCCGCGCCTGCCGCGGCAGCCGGTGCCGGCCAGCGATGGCGCTGATTATCTGAAGACGGTTCCCGGCTTCTCGGCGATCCGCAACGGCGGCACCAACGGCGATCCGGTGCTGCGCGGCATGTTCGGTTCGCGCCTGAACATCGTCAGCAACGAAGGCAATCTGATCGGTGCCTGCCCTTCGCGCATGGACAACCCGCTGTCCTACATCGCCCCGGAAACCTTCGATCGGTTGACCATCATCAAGGGGCCGCAGAGCGTGCGCTGGGGCGCCGGTGCCTCGGCCGGCACGGTGCGCTTCGAGCGCGATACCCCGCGTTTCGATCAGCCGGGCATGGATATCAACGCCAGCGCCCTGGTCGGCTCGCGCAACCGCAATGACCAGGTGCTGGACCTCACCGCCGGCGCTTCGCCGGGCTATGTGCGCGTCAACGGCAACCGCTCCGAATCGGATGACTACAAGGACGGCAACGGGGATGTGGTGCCCTCCAAGTGGCGCAAGTGGAACAGCGATGTCGCCGTCGGCTGGACACCCGATGCCGATACCGTGCTGGAACTCTCGGCCGGCACCGGCGATGCGATCGCGCGTTACGCCGGCCGCGGCATGGACGGTGCCGCGTTCAAGCGCACCAGCTACGCCGCCCGCTTCGAGAAGGACAACCTGCCCGGTGCATGGGACAAGCTGCAGGCCAACGTTTACTACAACGACGCCGACCACGTGATGGACAACTACACGCTGCGCACGCCGAACCCGGCCAGCAGCATGCCGATGCCGATGGGCTCCAACGTTGATCGCCGCACCACCGGTGGCCGTATCGCCTCGGAATGGCGCTGGCAGGACATCGCCATCGTTGCCGGCGTGGACGCGCAGGACAGCCGCCATCGCAGCCGCAACGCGATGGGTCGCAACGTGTACCGCCAGCAGCCGTGGCGTACCGATGCACGCTTTGAGAACCTCGGGGCGTTCACCGAGATCACGCTGGGCGAGGGCACCGCGCGACGCTGGGTCGGTGGCCTGCGCATCGACCGTGCCGAGGTGAAGGATGAGCGCGCCACCGCCGGCATGATGGCGATGCCGAACCCGACCGCCGGGCAGACCCGTCGCGAGAACCTCGGCAGCGGCTTCGTCCGGTTCGAGCGCGACATCGCACCCGCGTTGACCTGGTACGCCGGCGTCGGCCACAGCGAGCGCATGCCCGACTACTGGGAACTGTTCTCGCCGAATCTCGGCCCGGCCGGCGCGATCAACGCCTTCACCGGCGTGCAGCCGGAAGAAACCACCCAGCTCGATCTGGGCCTGCAGTACCGCACCGACCGCCTCAACGCCTGGGTCTCGGCGTATGCCGGGCGCATCCAGGACTACATCCTGTTCACCTACCGCGACGGCGGCATGATGGGCAGCACCAGCCAGGCCAGCAATGTCGATGCGCGCATTGCCGGCGCCGAGGCGGGCGCGGAGTGGCAGCTGGCGCAGCAGTGGAAACTCGGCGGCACGCTGGCCTATGCCTGGGGCGAGAACCGCAGTGACGGCCGCGCGCTGCCGCAGATGCCGCCGCTGGAAGCCCGGCTCAGCACCGCCTGGGAAGGCGAGCGCTGGAGCGTGGGGGCGCTGGCACGCGCGGTCTCGCGTCAGGGCCGGGTCGCGGCGGGGCAGGGCAACGTGGTCGCCCGCGATCTCGGCCCCAGCGCCGGCTTCGCCACCCTGGCCCTGAACGCCAGCTACCGGGTCAACGAGGCGCTGCTGGTGAGTGCGGGCGTGGACAACCTGTTCGACCGCGCCTACAGCGAGCATCTGAACCTGGCCGGCAGCGCCGATTTCGGCTTCCCGGCCGATCCGGTGCGCATCAACGAACCTGGCCGCACCGCCTGGCTGAAAGTGAACTATCGTTACTGAGCACGTTGGCCGGGCGGGCGACCTGTCTCCCGCCCGGCGCCCGGCGCCGCCGGATCCGACACCCCGGCGCGTGCCGCGCACTTCGACATGCGTCGATACATGGCGATACATCCTGTGCAGGCCCCAGCACGGAAAGGCCTTCGCCCGTCACCGGCAGATGTGAACGGGCCGGTAAACGCTTGGCACATATGCCCCGGCTCGACCCCTCTATACACTCGGCGGTCGAGAAACAACCGGGATTGCATCACATGTTGGGACGCATCGCAGCGCGCTTCGCCGCTGGCATCGCCTTGGTCGCTTTGGCAGGGTGTGGCAGTAAAGACGAGGCCGCTCGCCGGCAGGCAGACGCCGTACCGGTCACCACCCAGGTGGTGAAGGCTTCGGCATGGAGCGACACGCTGCAGGCACTGGGCACGGCGAAGGCGCGCGAGTCGGTGACGGTCACCGCCAAGGTCAGCGAAATCATCGAGACGGTGCACTTCGAAAGTGGCCAGCAGGTCAGTGCCGGCACGCCGCTGGTCACCCTGCGCGGCCAGGCCCAGGAAGCCGCGCTGCTGCAGGCCCAGGCCACGTTCCTGGAGGCGGACCAGCTGTACAAGCGCCAGCGCGAACTCGCCGCCCAGCAACTGGTGGCCAGCTCCACGCTGGACACGCAGCGCGCCATCCGCGACGCCGCTGATGCCCGCGTGCGCGAAATGCAGTCCGACATCGGCGACCGCCGGGTGCGTGCGCCGTTCGCCGGCGTGCTGGGCATCCGCCAGGTCAGCGCCGGTTCGCTGGTCACCCCCAGCACCGCGATCACCACGCTCGATGACATCGAGCGCATGCACGTTGACTTCCAGGTGCCCGAAGCGGAGCTGGCCTCGCTGAGCACCGGCGACAAGGTCAACGCGACCAGCGTGGCGTATCCGGGCCGCAACTTCGAAGGCAAGGTCGCCACCATCGATACCCGCGTGGATCCGGGCACGCGTGCGGTCACCGTGCGTGCGGACTTCATCAATGCCGATCACGCACTGCGGCCGGGCATGCTGCTGGATGTGCGCATGTTCCGCCCCGAGCGCCAGGCGCTGGTCATCCCTGAAATCGCGGTCGTCCAGGTCGGACGCGACTCCTACGTGTTCCGGGTCACGCCGGACCAGAGCGTGGAGCGTGCCGACATCGTCGCCGGAGGGCGCCGCAGCGGTGTGGTGGAAATCCGCGAAGGCCTCGCCGTGGGTGACCGCATCGTGGTGGACGGCACCGGCAAGCTGCGCCCGGGCCTGAAGATCCAGGCCGAGGACGCTGCACCGGTCGCGCCGGCCGCGGCCGCGACGGCCGAACCGGACACCGCCGGATGAAGCTTTCCGACGTTTCCATCCAGCGGCCGGTCTTCGCCGTGGTGATGAGCCTGCTGCTGGTCGTGCTGGGCTTCATGTCATTCACGCGTTTGACCCTGCGCGAACTGCCTGCGATCGATCCGCCGATCGTCTCGGTCTCGGTCGATTACACCGGCGCGTCGGCAGCGGTCATCGAAAGCCGCATCACCCAGGTACTGGAAGATGCGCTGGCCGGCATCGAAGGCATCGATACGATCAACGCGCGCAGCTCCAACGGGCGCTCGCAGGTCAGTATCGAATTCACGTCCAACCGCGATATCGAAGCGGCCGCCAACGATGTGCGCGATGCGGTCAGCCGCGTTGCCGACCGCATGCCCGAAGAGGCGCGGCCGCCGGAAATCGCCAAGGTCGAGAGCGACGCCGACCCCATCATCTGGCTCAACATGAGCTCGACCTCGATGGATACGCTGGAGCTGAGCGACTACGCCGACCGCTACATCGTCGACCGCTTCTCCAGCCTGGATGGCGTGGCCCAGGTCCGCATCGGTGGCCGCCAGCGCTATGCGATGCGGATCTGGCTGGACCGCGACCAGCTCGCCGCGCGCGGCCTCACCGTGGGCGATGTGGAAACCGCGCTGCGCAACGAGAACGTGGAACTGCCGGCTGGCCGCATCGAATCGGCCGACCGCGATTTCACCCTGCGCGTGGAGCGCAACTACGTCAAACCCGAGGACTTCGCCGGCATCCCGCTGGGCAAGGGCACTGATGGGTACGTGGTGCGCATGGGCGATGTGGCCAAGATCGAACTGGCCTCGTCTGAGCGCCGGGCCTACTACCGCAGCAATGGCGAGCCGAACATCGGCCTGGGCATCGTCAAGACCTCCACCGCCAACGCGCTGGATGTCGCCCGTGAAGCGCGCGCGGAAGCCGACCGGATCAGCAGCACGCTGCCGGAAGGCACCCGCATCTTCGTGGCCTTCGACAACACCACCTTCATCGAGGCCGCGGTCGATCGCGTGTACGCCACGCTGGTCGAGGCGATGCTGCTGGTGCTGGCGGTGATCTGGCTGTTCCTCGGCAGTTTCCGTGCCGCATTGATTCCCGCGGTGACGGTGCCGGTCTGTCTGATCGCCGCCTTCATCGCGCTGTATGCGTTCGGTTTCTCGATCAATCTGCTGACCCTGCTCGCGCTGGTGCTGTGTATCGGGTTGGTGGTGGATGACGCCATTGTGGTGGTGGAGAACGTGCAGCGTCGCATCGATCTGGGCGAGCCGCCGCTGGTCGCCTCCAAACGCGGCACCACCCAGGTGGCGTTCGCGGTCATCGCCACCACCGCGGTGCTGGTCGCGGTGTTCCTGCCGGTCGGCTTCCTGGAAGGCAACACCGGTCGCCTGTTCCGCGAGCTGGCCGTCGCACTGGCCGCGGCGGTGGCGCTGTCGGCGTTCGTGTCGCTCACGCTGACCCCGATGATGGCCTCCAAGCTGCTCAAGCCGCATACCGGCCAGGCACCGAAGGGCCTGCACGGGGTGATCAACCGCAATCTGGATCGCCTGTCGGCCGCCTACGGGCGTTTCCTGGAAGCGCATGTGACCCGCACCTGGGTCTACATCGTGGTGATGATCCTCTCGTTGCTGGCCAGCGCGCTGCTGCTCAAGGTGCTGCCCTCCGAACTGGCCCCGGCCGAAGACCGCGGCTCCTTCCAGATCATGATCGATGGCCCGGAAGGTGCGGGCTTCGATTACACCGTCGGCCAGGTCCAGCAGGTCGAGAAGATCGTCTCCGGTTTCGTCGGCGAAGATGAGCCGATCGTGCGTGCCAACCCGCGCGTGCCCGGCGGCTGGGGCTCCAGCGAGGAAATGCATACCGGCCGCATCAGCGTGTTCCTGCAGCCCTGGCGTCAGCGCGATGTCTCCACCCCGGATGTAGCGGCCGAGCTGCAGACCCACCTCAATGACCTGCGGGGCGTGCGCGTGCGTACCCAGGTGGGTGGCGGCTTGGTGCGCAGCCAGGGCCAGCCGTTCCAGATCGTGCTGGGTGGCCCGGAATACGCGGAGATCGCGCAGTGGCGTGACCGCATGCTGCTGCGCATGGCCGACAACCCTGGCCTGGTCGGTGCGGACTCGGATTACAAGGAAACCCGCCCGCAGATGCGCGTGAACATCGATCGCCAGCGTGCGGCCGATCTGGGCGTATCGGTCACCGCGATCGGCAGCGCGCTGGAAACCATGATGGGCTCGCGCCGCGTCACCACCTTCGTCGACAACGGCGAGGAGTACGACGTGCTGGTCCAGGCCGGGCGCGACGGCCGCGCCTCGCCGTCGGATCTGGCCGCGATCCGCGTGCGTGCCAGTGGCGGCGAACTGGTCCCGCTGTCCAACCTGGTCACGCTCAGCGAAGTGGCCGAAGCCGGCAGCCTCAACCGCTTCAACCGGCTGCGCTCGATCACCATCAACGCCGGCCTGGCCCCGGGCTATCCGCTGGGCGAGGCCATCGCCTGGGCCCAGCAGGTGGCCAGTGAAGAGCTGCCGCAGCATGCGCAGATCAGCTGGAAGGGCGAATCGCGCGAGTACCAGAACGCGGGCAGCGCCGTGCTGCTGACCTTCGCGATGGCCCTGCTGGTGGTGTTCCTGGTGCTGGCTGCGCAGTTCGAGAGCTTCATCCACCCGCTGGTGATCATGCTGACGGTGCCGCTGGGCGTGCTCGGCGCGCTGCTGGGGCTATATGTCAGTGGTGGCACGATCAACCTGTTCAGCCAGATCGGCATCGTGATGCTGGTGGGCCTGGCGGCCAAGAACGGCATCCTGATCGTGGAGTTCGCCAACCAGCTGCGCGATGAGGGCCGCAACGTGCACCAGGCCATCGTCGAATCGGCGATGGTGCGCCTGCGCCCGATCCTGATGACCTCCATCGCCACCGTGGTCGGTGCGATCCCGCTGGTGGTGGCCGGTGGCCCGGGTTCGGCCAGCCGCGGCACGATCGGCGTGGTGGTGATCTTCGGCGTGACCGTGTCCACGTTCCTGTCGCTGTTCGTGGTGCCGGCGTTCTACTCGCTGCTGGCCCCGTACACCCGCTCGCCGGAAGCCGTGGCGCGTGAACTGGCCCGCCAGGAAGCGCAAACGCCCTCGGTCGGCGGCCATGCCTGACCCGAATGGGCGGCATTGCCGCCCATTCATCGAAATTGCCACTACGCACTCCGGCGCGGATCGTGGAGAATCGACCGGGTCCCAGCCGACGGGGACGTTCCTTTTGTTTCCGCCGACTGGAGAGAGCGCGTGGAAGAAGTAGTCAGTTTCATCAACGGGATCATCTGGAGCAAAGCTCTGATCTTCCTGTGTCTTGCCGCAGGCCTGTACTTCAGTGCCCGTACCCGGTTCATGCAGATCCGTGGGTTCGTGGAAATGTGCCGGCTCACCGTGCAGGGTGAGAAATCCGACGCGGGCGTGTCTTCGTTCCAGGCGCTGGCCATGTCCATGGCCGGCCGGATGGGCATCGGCAACATCGCCGGTGTGGCCACCGCGATCGCCTTCGGCGGCCCCGGTGCGATCTTCTGGATGTGGGTGATGGGCTTCCTCGGTGCGTCCACCTCGTATGTGGAGTGCACCCTGGCGCAGATCTACAAGACCAAGGATGCCGAAGGCCGCTACCGCGGTGGCCCGGCGTATTACATCGAAAAGGCCATGGGCCTGAAGTGGTACGCCCTGGCCTTCGCCGTGGCGACCATCATCGCCGCCGGCTTCCTGATGCCGGGCGTGCAGGCCAATGCCATCGCCGACAGCATCATCAACGCCTGCCGCGGCGGCGCCCTGTGCGGGCCGCTGGATGGCCAGTTCATGGGCCTGGAATCGGTGCAGGCGCTCAAGCTGGGCATCGGTATCGTGGTCGCGCTGCTGCTGTCGGTGGTGATCTTCGGCGGCGTCAAGCGCATCGCCAACTTCGCCGAGGTGGTCGTTCCGTTCATGGCCGCCGCCTTCATCCTGATGGCCATCACCATCATGATCATCAACTACGACCGCGTGCCGGACATGTTCCGCACGGTGTTCAGCAGCGCCTTCGGTGCGCATGCTGCGTTCGGCGCGATGATGGGTCTGGCGGTGGAGTGGGGCGTCAAGCGTGGCATCTACGCCAACGAGGCCGGCCAGGGCACCGGCCCGCATGCGGCCGCCGCCTCGGAGGTTTCGCACCCGGCCAAGCAGGGTTACGTGCAGGCCTTCGCGATCTACTTCGACACCATGATGGTGTGCACCGCCACCGCGTTCCTGATCCTGGCCGCGGGCACCTACAACGTGTATTCCCCGGTGCCGGGCGGCGCGCCGGTGTTCGCCGGCCTGGCCGGTGTCGCCGAAGGCGCGGGCTACGCGCAGGCGGCGGTGGAAACCGTCATCCCGGGCTTCGGTGCGGCCTTCGTGGCGATCGCGATCTTCTTCTTCGCCTTCACCACGATCATGGCCTATTACTACATGGCCGAGACCAACCTGACCTACGTCAACAACAACGCCAAGCGCCCGCTGACCGTCCTGCTGCTCCGCCTGGGCATCATCGGCATGGTGATCTTCGGTGCCTTCCACAATGCCGGCATGGCGTGGGCGCTGGGCGACATCGGCGTAGGCCTGATGGCGTGGTTGAACATCATCGCGATCCTGATCGTGCAGAAGCCGGCGATGCTGGCCCTGCGCGACTACGAACGCCAAAAGAAGCTCGGCCTGGATCCGACCTTCGACCCCGATGCACTTGGCATCAAGAACGCCGATTTCTGGCGTACCCGCAAGCTGGAGCTGTCCCGTAGTGAATGATCCCTGGAAGAATGCGCGCCGTCCGTCCTCGCGGCCGCCGCGCGCCACGCCGTTGCCGCCCCGCGAAGGTGGCACGCCGCCGCCGCCCGGCCGCGGCAACGACGAGCTGCGCCTGTACGGCTGGAATGCCGTGCAGGCCCTGTTCGAGCATCGCCCGCAGGCGCTGCGCAAGCTGTACCTGACCGAGGCGCTGATCCCGCGCATGCAGCCGGTGCTGAAATGGTGCGTGGCCAACCGCGTCGGTTACCGCGTGGTGGAAGACGGCGATCTGAACAAGCTCGCCGCGACGACCCACCACGAGGGTCTGGTGGCCGACGTGCTGCGTGCGCCGATGCTGACGCTGGACGAATGGCTGGCCACGCTGCCGGCCGACAAGCCGGTGCTGGCGCTGTGGCTGGATGGCGTGGGCAACCCGCACAACTTCGGCGCGATCCTGCGCTCGGCGGCGCACTTCGGTGTGGCCGGGCTGCTGCTGCCGCCGGATTCCACGCTGGCGCTGTCCGGTGCGGCCGCGCGCGTGGCCGAAGGTGGCGCCGAGGCGGTGCCGCTGGTGCGTCTGCCGGAACTGCCCGAGGCGATGGCGCAGCTGCGCGCGGCCGGGTTGAGTCTGGCTGCCACGCTGGTGGAAGGCGGGGATGATCTGTTCGCCACTACGCTGCCGTCGCGGTTGGTCTACGTCATGGGCGCCGAAGGCGAGGGCATGGATCGCGAACTGGCGCAGGACTGCGACCACCAGGTTTCCATCCCGGGCACCGGTGCCGTGGAAAGCCTCAACGTCGCCTCGGCGACGGCCGTATTGTTGGCGCAGTGGTACGGACGCAGTCGCGTTTGACCACTGCGAGCGTTTTCGGGGGGAGCGCGGCGTCATTCGCGCCACCCACGGTGTGATCGGTTTCACCGAAATCGTCGTGACTACATCCGATTCGGATTAATCGCATAGTGCATGCAGTGCAAACTGCGCACAGTGCCGGGCGGGCGCTGTGCTGCGTGGGTGAGGAGAGACACCCCCGCAGCGCGGCGATCCGCTTGTCCGGACCGCGAAGGTCTAGCGGCGCTCACCGCGTGGGGTGTGACGTTATCCCGGTAGCCCGGTCGCATTGCGACCGGGCTTTTTTTTTATTCGCTCGGCGGCGTGGTCGGCTTGGCTTCGCTGCCGAAGCTGCCCTCGGCTTCGGCGGCGAGATAGGCGAATACGGTGTAGGCCGCCACGTTCTGCGCCAGTGCGGCCGGGTCGATCTTGTCGAGCGTGTCGTCTGCGGTGTGGTGCAGGTGGAAGTAGTCGCTGCCGTCCTGCGCCAGCCATGCCCAGGCGCCGCCCTTGGCCGCCAGCGGACCCACGTCCGGGCCCGGGCCACCCTTGTCGGCGGCGTACTCGATGCCGAGCGGCTTGAGCACCTCGGCGATCTGGCGGGTGGCTTCGCGCGAGGTGGCCGGGTTCGGTGAGCCGGTGTTGAAGGCGTAGATGCGGCCCGCGCCGAAATCGCTCTCGGCCGCGAGCTGGTGCAGCACCACATCCTTGGCGTGCGCTTCGGCATACGCTTTGCCGCCGTACAGGCCCTGCTCCTCGTTGGCGAAGGCGATCACGCGGATGGTGCGCTTGGGCGCCTGCTTGAGCTGGCCGATCAGATGGCCGGCCGCCATGGTGATGCCCACGCCGGCGCCGTCATCCACCGCGCCGGTGCCCAGGTCCCAGGAATCGAGGTGACCGCCGATCACCACCACTTCCTTGGGCAGGCTGCGCCCGGTGATCTCGCCGATCACGTTGTACGAGGTCGCCTTGCCGTCCCAGCCGCAATCCAGGCTGAGTTTGAGCGTGGTGCTGCCGAGCGCGACCAGGCGCGCCAGCTGGTTGGCATCGGGCACCGACAGCGCGGCAGCCGGGACCGGGGTCAGGCCGTCATCGAAGCGGGTGATGCCGGTGTGCGGCACGCGGTGCGAATCGGTGCCGGCCGAGCGCATCACGAAGCCGATCGCGCCCTTGCGGATCGCCTCGGACGGGCCCTTGCTGCGCACCGCGCCACCGTTGCCGTAATCACGGCCATCGCGGTAGGCGGTCATCTGGTAATCGACGAAGGCGATCTTGCCCTTCAGCGAGCCGGCCGGCGCGGCCTGCAGCGCGGCCAGATCGGCGAAGCGCACCACCTCGGCCTCCACCGTGCCGCCCGGGCTGCCGCCCAGTGCGGTGATGGTCAGCGGCTGGGCGTGCTTGCCCATCACTTCGGCGTGCTCACTGCGGCGCTCCCACTTGGGGAAGGTGACCGGCTCGGTCCAGACCTTGTCGAAGCCCAGTGATTTGAACTTCGCCACCGCCCAGGCCACGGCGCGTGCGTCGGCTTCACTGCCGGCGATGCGCGGGCCGATCTCGGTGGTCAGCGATTCGACCACCTTCCAGCCGGTGTCGTCCTTGAGGGCCTGCTCGCGCAGCTCGGCGGCGGTGGCCAGCGAGGTCGGCGGCAGCGTGGTGATACCGGTCGCCGCGAACGCGGGCGCGGCCAGCAGGGCGAGGGAAGATGCGATGGCAAGGACGCGGCGACGCATGGACGAACTCCGGGAAACGGGGCGGAAGCGTCCGAGCTTACCAGCCTCTCCCGCACGCACATGGGCGGGACGTCATGCTCCGGCAGATACTGTTTTCCAAAAGCGAAAGCCCCGCCGGGGGGGCTTTCGGCACCACCGGTGGTGCTGCCTCAGTGCTTGAGGTTGTCGCGGATCTCGCGCAGCAGCAGCACTTCTTCACTCGGCGCCGCCGGGGCGGCCGGCTCGGCCTGCTTCTTGCGGGCCAGGCGGTTGATGAACTTGACCACCATGAAGATCGCAAAGGCCACGATCACGAACTGCACCACGGTGTTGAGGAAATCGCCGTAGCCGATCACTACCGCCGGAATCTCTTTGCCATCGGCGGCAATCCGGGCCGGGGCGAGGGTCCAGGCCAGCTCGGAGAAGTCCACCCGGCCGATCATCCAGCCCAACGGCGGCATGATGATCTTGTCCACCAGTGCGGTGACGATCTTGCCGAACGCCGCACCGATGACCACACCCACGGCCAGATCGATGACGTTGCCACGCATGGCGAATTCTTTGAACTCAGTCAGTACACCCATCGGGCTCTCCTGTCGCAGTGGGGAAAAAGACGCAGCAGCGTAACGCAGCGGATGTCATCCAGCGATGATGCCGTGGCGCTCGGCCACGTTTTCCAGGCGCGCGCTGAAACGGTCGCCCGGCTTCAATGCGGCCACGCCCGAGGGCGTGCCCATGAAGACCAGATCGCCCGCGCGCAGTGCCCACAGCTTGGAGAGCTCGTGCAGGATCTCCGGCACGTTCCAGATCATCTGGTCCAGCAGTGATTGCTGACGCACCTCGCCATTGATCTCCAGCGACAGATTGAGGGCGGCCAGATCGCCGACTTCACCGGCCGGCACCAGCTCGCTCACGGGGGCGGACTGGTCAAAACCCTTGGCCGGATCCCACGGGTGGCCCTTGGCTTTGGCCTGCGCCTGCAGATCGCGGCGGGTCAGGTCCAGGCCGACGCCGTAGCCGAACACCAGCGCCTCGGCCTGGTCGACCGGCAACTCGCCGGCAGGCGCGTCCTTGCCGATCGCCACCACCAGCTCCACCTCGTGGTGCAGGTCCTGGGTGGCGAGCGGGTAGGGGATCACATCGTCATGGCCGACCACGATCGCATCGGCCGGCTTGCTGAAGAACATCGGGCGGCCGCGATCGTCGGCTGACGGCACCGCCGCGCCCATTTCGCGCGCGTGATCAGCGAAATTGCGGCCCACACAGTAGATGCGACGCACCGGGAAGGTACCGCCGCCGGCGACCGGAATGCGGGGCTGCTCGGGCGTGGGGATTACATCGGTCATGCGCGCGTCCTGTGGAGAGGTTTCGCCGCAGTCTAGAGCGTTTTCCCGCCGCCACAAACAGAAACGGCCGCGCAGGGCGCGGCCGTCATCAGGAGCAATGCGCGTGGATCAACGCGACATCGGCAAGGCCTGCTTGCGGACCACCCGGTACTCGCCGTCCACGACCTGCGACGGAACGGTGCGCGCACTCTTGCGCTGGGCGAGCAGCTTCCATGCCAGACCGGCGATGATCATCGCCGCGCCCACGAACACACCCACGAACACCAGCGCGGCCAGGATCGCCAGGCCCAACAGACCGACCGCGACGCGCACCAACGGGTGGCGCGGCTTGCGCGGCGCGAACAGGGCACGGAACTGGTTGAACTGGAAGATGCGGCTGTACATGGCACTCTTTTTGGCTGAGGTCAGCAGTGGACGAGTATCCGTGCTGGCTTTTGTCATTGAGTGAAAAAGTCGTTAAACGTACCGCGTGTTCATTTCAAATCAATGACTTGTATTCATCCGGGAGCCAGTGACATGAGTGCGTGAGACACTGTGCTTCCACTGCCTGTTGTAGATGCCATGTCCGTTCCAGAGTCCACCGCCACTGCCCTCATCGTCCTGGATGCCATGGCCGACGGGGGTTTCGCCGAAACCGATGCCACCATTGAGGGCGACAGCGAATCGGTGGTGTTGTACCGCGAGGGTGACCAGGTGCGCGCGTGGCTGAACATCTGCCCGCACGCGGGCCGCCGGTTGGACTGGGCCCCGGGGCAGTTCCTGAAAAGCAAGGACGGCCATCTGGTGTGCGCAGCGCATGGCGCCTCGTTCTCGTTGGACAACGGTGATTGCGTGGCCGGCCCGTGTCGCGGTGATCGCCTGCGCGCGGTGTCCGTGCAGGTGCGCGACGGCCAGGTCTGGCTGGCGTGACAACGACCGGTGGGCCCGGGCCCATCGGTAGGTAGCGACCGTTGGCCGCTACGTCTCAGATGTCGCCCACCGACCGGTAGTGCCGGCCGCTGGCCGGCACGCCCTAGAACATCAGGTTGATCATCAGCACCACCACCGCCGTATAGATCAACGACAGCGGGGCGCCGACCCGCCACAGCTCGCGCGGGGTGTAATTGGCCGGGCCGGTGATCATCGAAATCACCGGGTTGGAGGCCGTCATCAGATTGTTCGAGGCCGACAACGCCACGATCAGCGCAAACGCGGTCGGGCTGCCACCGGCGGCCAGCGCCAGGTTCACCGCGATGGGCACCATCACGATGGTTGCCCCCACGTGGCTGATCACCAGCGAGAACATCGTGGTCAACAGTGCCAGCGCGATTTCCAGCACCCACACCGGGATGCCGGTCGGCAGGCGGTCGATCGTGTGCCCGGCGATCCACGCCGCCGCGCCGCTGCTGTCCATCGCCCAGCCGAGCGGAATCAGCCCGGCCATCATGAATACGGTTTTCCAGTTGATCGAGGCGTAGGCCTCGTCCATGCGCAGCACGCCGGTCAGCAGCATGCCGGCCACGCCGGTCATCAGGGTCAGCGCCACCGGCAGCTTGGAGGTCAGCGCGATCAGGATGGTGATGGCGAAGATGCTCATCGCGATCTTGAATTTGTGCGGCCGCTGCTCACCCTTGGGGTAATCGGTCACCACCACGAAGTCGCGGCTCTTGGCCGCCTGCGCCAGGTCGGTCCAGATGCTGTGGAAGACCAGCATGTCACCCGCGCGCAGGGCCACATTGCGCACGTCCTCGCGGATCACCTGCTTGTCGCGGTTGATCGCCAGCAGGCTGATGCCGCGCTGCTTGCGCAGGCGCAGATCCGAAGCGCTCTTGCCGATCACATCGGAGGTGGGCGGCACCACCGCTTCGGAAATGCCGGCGCGGCTCGGGTTGAACAGATCACCCAGGTGCTTCAGCCGCGAGGACATCCGCAGGAACTGGTTCTGCGCGAAATCGCTGACCTGCTGGCGCGCGCCCATCACGCCCAGCACGCTGCCGACCCAGATCCGCATCTCCGCTGGCGGCGCCAGGCGGGTGTCGTTACCGGTCTTGAGCGCCAGCAGCAGCGGCGCATCGTGCACGTTCTCGGCCTCGCCCAGGGTCATGCCGACCAGCGGGCTCTCGGCGGTGACCACCAGTTCGAACACATCGCCTTCGATGCCGTAGGTCTTGGCGAAGTAGCTCTCGGTGCGCGACGGGGTGACGCCGTCGTTGGCCAGCGTCTCTTCCTCCACCAGCTTGCGATCACCGAAGTAGCGGAAATACAGCAGCGAGGCGATCAGCAGGGCCACGCCGATCGGTAGCGGCGCGAACATGCGCAGCGGCTCGATGGTGGCCAGGCCCGAGGGCAGGTTGTTGTTGGCCGAGGCCAGCAGATCGTTGAGCAGGATCAGTGGCGAGTTGCCGACCATGGTCAGCGCACCGCCCATCACGATGGCCGCGGCGATCGGCAGCAGCAGGCGCTGCAGCGTCAGCCCGGTGCGCGCGGCCAGCCGCGAGGCGACCGGCAGGTACAACGCCATCACCGAGGGGTTCTGCATGAACGAAGAGTTCAAGCCGGCGATCGCGGTGGTCATCATCAGCAGGCGTGTTTCCACGCCATGCCCGCGCCGCAGCAGCCAGGCCGCCAACCGGTTCAGCGCCCCGGTGCGGTCCAGGCCCGCGCCGAGGATGGTGGTGGCGATGATGCTCATCACCGCGTTACCGGAGAAGCCACCGAAGATTTCTTCCGGAGCAATCAGGCCAGTGACGCCGAGCACCACCAGCACCACCAGTGCCACCACGTCGGCGCGGATGCGCTCGAACAGAAACATCGCCATCGTGAAGCCGACCAGCCCCAGAACGAGCTTCATGTCGGTAGTCAGCGTCAGCGCGGTATCCATGGGGTGGCGCGGTTCCTTGTCGGATCAGGTGCGGTCGTACAACAGGTCCCACACGCCATGGCCGAGCTTCTGGCCACGGGTTTCGAAGTGGGTCTGCGGGCGCCATTCCGGCCGCTCGACCTGCCCACGCGGGCCGGCGCGGTTGGTCAGCCCGGCAGTGGCGTCGAGCACGTCCCACATCTGCTCGGCATAGTCTTCCCAGTCCGTGGCGCAGTGCAGGCGCCCACCGACGCGCAGCTTACGCACCAACAGGTCGGCAAAGCCAGGCTGGATCAGGCGACGCTTGTTGTGGCGCTTCTTGTGCCACGGGTCCGGGAAATAGATGCGCACTTCATCCAGCGCGCCATCGGCGATTTCCTTTTCCAGTACCTCCACGGCATCGTGGTGGTACAGGCGCACGTGGCCGGCGTTGTCGTCGGCCAGGGCGTTGAGCAGGCGACCCACGCCGGGCGCGTGCACTTCCAGCCCGATGTAATCGCGGCTGGGGTCCTGCTGCGCGGCGAAACGCAGCGCGGCGCCATTGCCGAAGCCGATTTCCAGCACCTTGTGCGCATCGCGCCCGAAGGTGGCATCCAGATCGCGCGGCTCGCCGGTGAAATCCAGCCCGAAGCGCGGCCAGCGGTCATCGAACGCGCGCTGCTGGGCGGGGGTGAAGCGCCCTTGGCGCAGCACGAAACTGCGGACCTCGCGGCGGCCTTCGGTGATGGTGAAGGGCTTGGGCGGTGCCTTGGCACCGGCGCTGTCGAAAGGATTGGTCATCAGCCGATCAACCCGTCGATCGGTGAGGACGCACTGGCGTAGCGCTTGCGCGGAATGCGCCCGGCCAGGAAAGCCTCGCGGCCGGCTTCCACGGCCTTGCGCATCGCGCTGGCCATCAGGATCGGGTTGCGCGCGCCGGCGATGGCGGTGTTCATCAGCACGCCGTCGCAGCCCAGTTCCATCGCGATGGCCGCATCGGAGGCGGTGCCCACGCCGGCATCGACGATGATCGGCACCTTGGCGTCTTCGATGATCTGCAGCAGGTTGTACTTGTTCTGGATGCCCAGGCCCGAGCCGATCGGCGCGGCCAGCGGCATCACCGCCGCGCAGCCGATCTCTTCCAGGCGCTTGGCCAGGATCGGGTCATCGGAGGTATAGACCATCACCTCGAAGCCGTCCTTGACCAGTTGCTCGGCCGCCTTGAGGGTCTGCACCACATCCGGGTACAGGCTTTTCTGGTCGCCCAGCACTTCCAGCTTGGTCAGGTTGTGGCCGTCCAGCAGTTCGCGGGCCAGCCGGCAGGTGCGCACGGCGTCTTCGGCGGTGTAGCAGCCGGCGGTGTTGGGCAGGATGGTGTAACGGTCCGGCGGCAGCACATCGAGCAGGTTCGGCTCGCCCGGGTTCTGCCCGATGTTGGTGCGGCGGATCGCGACGGTGACGATCCGGGCGCCTGCGGCCTCGGTGGCCAGGCGGGTTTCTTCCAGATCCTTGAACTTGCCGGTGCCGGTGAGCAGGCGGGAAGCATAGGTCTTGCCGGCGATCACCAGCGAATCAGTGGGGGCAGGTGCATTCATGGCCGGAATTATCGCCTATCGCGCGTCACGATGCTGCCTCAGCCGCCGCCCAGCGCATGCACGATCTCGACCACGTCGCCCTCGCGCAGGGGGTGGCTGGCGTGCTGGCTGCGGGTGACGATCTCGCCATTGACCTCGACCGCCACGCGGCGCTCGAGCAGGTCCTCGCTGCGCAGCAGGTCGTGGACGGTGGCGGTGTGCGGAAGCTGGCGGTTCTCGCCGTTGAGCTGGATGTTCATGACGGTATTGTCCCGCAATCACTCCACAGTGCGTACCCTGTGCGCCCCGCGGCAGAGGTGCCGCGAGCGTCAGGCCAATGATGGCCGGGCGGCGGGCTGCCGTGCGTCATGCCGCAGCGCAGCGTGATGCCGGCGAGGTGCAGTGGAAACATGGCACCGTGCGCCGGCGTACGTCCGCCGTCTTCCCCACCCTAAAGGAATTCTCATGTTGCTCAGCAAACGCCCGATCCGTTCCCTCATGGCCGTGGCCATCGCCCTGGCCGCGATGCCGGCCATGGCGCAGTCGCCGTACACCAAGACCGTCTTCATCGGCGACAGCCTGACCGATGCGGGCTACTTCCGCCCGCTGCTGCCGGCCGCGGTGCAGCCGGTGACGGGCCAGTTCACCACCAACCCGGGCTGGACCTGGGCACAGCATGTGGCCAGCTACTACGGCACCAACGGCGCTGCCCACGGCAACGGCCAGAACGGTGACAATTACGCCATCGGCGGCGCTCGTGTCGGTGTGGACACCAGCCAGGTGCTCGCCCCGGGTACCCCGGCCGTGCCGGTGTACTCGCTCAAGACCCAGACCGCGCAGTACCTGGCGGCCAACGGTGGCAAGGCCGACCCGAACGCGCTGTACACCGTGTGGGGCGGTGCCAATGACCTGTTCGCGATCCAGGCCGGTGCGCCGCTGGTCTCCACGCTGACCAATGCCGTCACCGACCAGGTCGGCATCGTCGGCACGCTGAAGGCGGCTGGCGCCGAATACATCGTGGTCCCGACCATTCCGGACGTCGGCCTGACCCCGGGCGCCCGCGCCGGTGGCCCGGCCGGCATGGCCGCCGGTACCGCGCTGGCCAAGGCCTACAACGATGCCCTGTTCGGTGGCCTGAAGGCCGCGGGCCTGCAGGTGATTCCGGTGGATACCTTCCACATCCTGCAGGAAATCGTCGCCAACCCGGGCCAGTACGGCTTCGTCAACGTGACCAGCCCGGCCTGCACCACGGCCTCGTCGCTGACCTGCAACCCGACCAGCTATGTCACCCCGAACGCGGCCAACAGCTACGTGTTCGCCGATGGCGTGCACCCGACCACCGCCACGCACCAGATGCTGGGCGAGTACACCCTGTCGATCCTGGAAGCCCCGCGCAACCAGCAGATCCTGACCCACTCGGCACAGACCATCGGCCGCTCGCGCGCTGACCAGGTCAGCTGGCACGTGGATGGCCGTCCGGCCGACGGCCTGAGCTGGTGGGGCAACCTGCGCGGCGACATGCAGCGCTACGCCCACGCCGATCTGTATGACGGCATGGCCCCGGCCGGCCTGTTCGGTGTGGATTGGGCGCGTGACGGCATGGTGGTCGGCGGCTTCGCCGGCTATGGCCGCATGGACGCCGATTTCGGCAACAACAAGGGCGACTTCACCCAGTCCGATACCACGCTGGGCCTGTTCGCCGGCTGGTATGGCGAGCGCGCCTGGGTCAATGGCCAGCTCAGCTACAGCTGGCTGGATTACGACGTGACCCGCAAGCTGCAGCTCGGCCCGGCAACGCGCATCCACAAGGGCTCGCCGGAAGGCAGCAACCTGACCGCCGCGTTGAACGCCGGCTACGAGTTCGGCACCGAAGGCGGCTTCCGCCACGGTCCGGTCGCCGCCGTGATCTGGCAGAAGGTCAAGCTGGACGGCTACACCGAGTCCAACCTGAGCGCCTCGGCGTTGGGCTATGGCGACCAGGATACGGATTCGACCGTCGGCCGCGTCGGCTGGCAGGCCCGCTTCGATGGCGGCAACGTCAAGCCTTACGTGCAGGTCACCTATGACCACGAGTTCGAGGACAGCAAGCAGGCCAGCGCCTGGCTGCAGACCATGCCGGACGTGGGCATGTACAAGGTGCCGGGCCTGGCGTTCGACAAGAACTACGCCACCGCCGTGCTGGGTGCGCGCCTGAACCTGTGGGGCCTGAGCAGCAACATCGGCATGAGCACCACCACGATGCAGAAGCGTGCACGTGACGTGTCGCTGTTCGCCAGCTTCGGCGGCAGCTTCTGATCCCACGTGCGCAGCGCCCGCCCGCGGGCGCCGTGCATGGCGGCAGAAGAGCGTGAAACAACGGGCGGCGCAGTGCCGCCCGTTGCGTTTGAGGGCCCCGCCCGAATAGACTTACGCCGCGCCTTGCGGGTGTAGCTCAATGGTAGAGCTGTAGCTTCCCAAGCTACTGACGAGGGTTCGATTCCCTTCACCCGCTCCACGCGTCACCTTCCCAGGCCAAGCGTCATCGCACGCGCGATGCCTCGAAGGTGAAAGGGTCGCCCCGATCAGGAAAGCGCAGCAGATAACGCGCAACGCGTGTCTTGCCATCCGACAGCAGATAGTCCACCTGCAGGCCACTTGGGTCGGTTTCCATGCCCGGGCCCAGATAGGTATTGCTCGGATAACTGAATCCATTGCCCGCCGCCTTCTGTAGGGCGACGCAACTGCCAAAGAGCGGGGGCAGGGTGTACAGGTGCTCACCCTGCAACAGCACCACCAGCGTGTAGCGACCGCCTTTACCACTGCTCACATACTGCATGTCCAGGCACACCGACGTGCCGTGCTGCCAGGCGGTGACGTTGGCCAGATTCTCCGGGTCGATAGGGGTGCCGCTGGGCCAGTTCGGTGGTGCAAGACGGACAGCGCTGCGTAATGGCCACCGCCGCGTACCGACCATCAGCGCCTGGCCATCGAAGGCAATGTCGGGTGCGCCATCGGCCGGGTTCATCTGCAAGGTGCCCGGAACGATCCAATCGGTTGCATCGTAGCGCCGCAGGGCCTGCGTCATCGAGGTGGTCCACAGACACTCGCGCGGTGCGTCCGTGCAGGGCTTGTCGAGTGCGGTTCCCTTTCCCTCGAACAGGGGATCGCCCAACGACCTGTAGAAGTCGCTGTAGCCCGTGAAACGGGCAGGCTCGGCATGCGTGCCCGCTGAGAGCAGAACCCCGAGCAGGGCCGCGAAACAATGACGGGTGGGAGGCGTGGTCATCCGTGTTGCCGGGGCATCTGTGTGGGTTCCCATTATTGTGGAACAACCGCTGGATGCGCGCCGCAGCATCGCCAGGGTGGCCCGTCATCGCGGCCAACGCACCGCACGCTATGCTTCGCGCTTTCCTGCCCCCTGCGCCGCGATGAAACTCGCCATCCTGTCCCGCAACAGCAAGTTGTACTCCACGCGTCGCCTGGTGGAGGCCGCGCGTGCGCGGGGCCATACCGTGCGCATCCTCGATCCGTTGCGCTGTTACATGCGCATCGCCGCGGACGGCTTCACCATGCATTACAAGGGGCGGCCGATTACCGGGGTGGACGCGGTGATCCCGCGCATCGGTGCCTCGGTCACCCGCTACGGGACGGCCGTGCTGCGTCAGTTCGAGATGATGGGCGCCCGCACGCCCAACCCCTCCGACGCCATCCTGCGCGCCCGCGACAAGCTGCGCGCCCACCAGATCCTGGCCTCCAAGGGCATCGACATGCCGGTCACGGTGTTCGGCGACAACCCCGATGACACCGTCGATCTGCTCTCGATGCTGGGCCCGCCGCCGCATGTGGTGAAGCTCAACGAGGGCACCCAGGGCCGCGGCGTCATCCTGACCGAGAAAGCCAGCGCCTCGCGCGGCATCGTGGAGGCACTGCGCGGGCTCTACGCCAACTTCCTGATGCAGGAGTTCATCGGCGAGGCGCAGGGCGCCGACCTGCGCTGCCTGGTGGTCGGCGATCAGGTGGTCGGGGCGATGCAACGGCAGGCGCCAGAGGGGGATTTCCGCTCCAATCTGCATGCCGGGGGCAGCGCCCGGGCCGCCAAGGCCAGCCGGGCCGAGCAGCTGGTGGCGGTGCGCTCGGCCAAGGCGCTGGGCTTGGGCGTGGCCGGCGTGGACCTGATCCGCTCCAGCCGCGGCCCGCTGGTGCTGGAGGTCAACTCCACCCCCGGGCTGGAAGGCATCGAGGCGATCTGCCAGGCCGATCTTGCCGGGCGCATCATTGATCATGTCGCTTCCTTGAAAAAACCTGCAAATACAAAGGGTTGATGCGGTATTCCAAGGTGGGGCAGGGCCTTAACATCGGTTTAATCGGCCCCGGCGTAGGCTCTGTCGAACCGCAGCTCTGCCCTCCTCAGCAGGATCGGTAATCGGGAAACACCTTCAGGCCCGGTCAGCGTCAGCTGTCCGGGCCTTTTTCTGGCCGGCAGCTCCGTTTTCCCCTGCCATCGGTAACTTGTAGGAAGCCTTTCATCCTCGTAGAGTTGGCTCTCATTCATTTTCGGATAAGGAAGTCAGGGATGTCTCGATTGACCGTTATTGCCCTGCTGGGCTGCTTGTCCTTCGCCGTCCATGCCAAGCCGACCGCGGAAGCCGCCGTCACGCTGACCGCTGATGCCCCTGCCGCCCAGCAGCTGACCAGCGTCGAAAACGCACTGCGCAGTGAGGAGTACAGCGAGATGACCCTGGAAAACCGGAGCCGCGTGCAGGCGGCCCTGAACCGGATCCGGGTAAAGCTGGGCAGCAATGAGCGCGTGGACCAGCTTCCGCCACTGCAGCGCACGGATGTGTTCAATGACCAGGAACTCATCAACACCTTGATGAGCACCGCCAAGGAAGACAGCCGGATGGTCTGCCGCAGCGAACGGCCGACCGGCAGCAACCGGCCGCAGCGTGTCTGCGCCACAGTTGCCCAGCGACGCATTGCGACGGAAAGCGCCAAGAACATGATGCGTGAGCTTCAGCCCGCGCAGTCGAATCAGCGCTGAGTTTTGACGCTGCGCCAGCATTCGACGGTGTCTAATGTTAAGAATCGACGCTGTATGGTCAGCTTGAGGTCGCGCAGTCCCCTTCCACATGCTGCCCTGCGGCTCCGTTCTTTCCGTTGAACCCCACGAATCAGAGGTCCCAGTGCGAATTCTCGTCATCGAAGACAACAGCGACATTGCCGCCAACCTGGGCGATTACCTCGAAGACCGCGGTCACACCGTGGACTTCGCAGCCGATGGCGTCACCGGCCTGCACCTGGCGGTCGTCCATGAGTTCGACGCGATCGTGCTGGACCTCAACCTGCCCGGCATGGATGGGATCGAGGTCTGCCGCAAGCTGCGCAACGAGGCGCGCAAGCAGACCCCGGTGCTGATGCTGACGGCGCGCGATTCCCTGGACAACAAACTGGCCGGCTTCGATTCCGGCGCCGATGACTACCTGATCAAGCCGTTCGCGCTGCAGGAAGTGGAGGTGCGTCTGAACGCCCTGTCGCGTCGCGGCAAGGGCGTGCAGACCCGCGTGCTGGAAACCGGCGATCTGGAATACAACCTGGACACGCTGGAAGTGCGCCGCCAAGGCAAGCTGCTGCAGCTCAACCCGACCGCACTGAAGATCCTGCAGGCGCTGATGGAGGCCTCGCCGGCCGTCGTCACCCGCCAGGAGCTGGAGACCCGCGTGTGGGGCGAGGAGCTGCCGGATTCGGATTCCCTGCGCGTGCATATCCACGGCCTGCGCGCCGTGGTCGACAAGCCCTTCGAGGTTCCGATGATCCAGACCCGTCATGGCATCGGATACCGCATCGCCGCGCCGGAAGCCTGATCCGGTGACGGGCAGGGGGGGGCGTCGCCGCGCGCCATATCGGCGCCGGCTGCGCAGCCGCATCATCGTCTCGTTCGTGCTGTTGGGCTTCTGCCTGACCACGCTGTTTGCGTTCGCCACCAACTGGACCCGCGCCCGCGTGGAAAACCAGCTGGTCGAAGATGTGATGAATCGCAACATCAACGAGTACGCCAAGCGATTCGCGGCCGATCCCTCGCGCAGTCCCGACCTGCCCGTGCAGCAGATGTACGCGCGGCTGGTCCGCTCGGACAAGTTCGAAGCGCTGCGCCAGGAACAGCCGGACTGGTACGAATTCAACGACGGCATCCACGGCGTCAGCGGCGTGGATGACGGCGGCAAGCCGTTTTCCTACAAGCTTGCGGTGCGTAAAACGCCGGACGTATGGTTCTTCCTCGCCTATGACATGACCGAGAGCATCCGCGGTGAGAGCCAGCTCAACCGCGCGCTGTTCTTCTCGGTGCTGGTGTTCAGCGTGCTGTCGCTGGTGCTGGGCTGGTGGTCCGCCTCCAAGGTGATGAAGCCGGTGTCCGATCTGGCCGCCCGCCTGCGCGCATATCGCGGTGGCACCAGCGAGCCCGAGCCGCTGGCACCGCGCTTCCCGGACGATGAAGTGGGCCAGCTCGCCCAAGCGCTGGATGACTACTCCGCGCGCCTCACCGAGGTCGTACAGCGCGACCGCGAATTCAATGCGGACGTCAGCCACGAACTGCGCACGCCGCTGGCCGTCATTCGCGGCGCCACCGAACTGCTGCTGACCCGCCCCGATCTCGATCCGAAGGTGCTGCAGCGCCTGCAGCGCATCCAGCGTGCCGAGCAGCAATGTACCGATCTGATCGGTGCGCTGCTGTTGCTCTCGCGCAACGAGCGCGGGCAGGGCAGCAGCAATGTCGCCCGCGTCTCCGAGCAGCTGCTGGATTCGCACCGTGCCCAGCTCGGCGGCAAGCCGCTGGAGCTGATCCTGGAAGGCAACCACGACCTGGTGATCGATGCGCCGGAATCGGCCCTCTCGGTCGCGTTGGGCAACCTGATCGGCAATGCCGTGAAGTACTCCAAGGAAGGCGCGGTGCGCGTGCGCGTGGGCAACAACGCCGTCGAGGTGATCGACAGCGGCCCCGGCCTGAGCGAAGAAGATGCCGCCAAGCTGTTCCAGCGCGGCTATCGCGGAACGCACGCGGGTCATTCGCAGGGTGGGGGTATCGGCCTGTCCATCGTCAGCCGCCTGTGCGATCTCTACGGCTGGCAGGTCAACGTGCGGCCAGGGGCCGGGCGCGGCGTGATTGCCACGCTGACGTTCTCCCCCGCCTGACACGGTAGAGCCGGCCGTTGGTCGGCTCCTCCAGATCTACCGCGCCGCCAACGCCCGATAGGCCCGATCCAGCCGCTCCACATGCGCCTGCAGGTGGTCCGGGTGGCCATCATTGACCACCACATCATCGGCCAATGCCAGGCGCGCCTCGCGGCTGGCCTGGGCGGCGATCATGCGGTCTGCCAAGGCGGTATCGATGCCATCGCGCTGCATCAGCCGTGCATGCTGCACGGCCACCGGCACGTCCACCACCAGGATCCGGTCCAGCCAGGGATACTGCTGGCGGCCACCGGCCTCGGTGAGCAGCGGAATCGCCGCGATCGCATACGGCCCCTCGGCCTGTTCGCAGGTTTCGCGCAGCAACTGACGGATGGCTGGATGGGTGATCGCCTCCAGCGCCTGGCGCTCCTGCGCCGACGCGAAGATGCGGGCCCGCAGCGCGGCACGGTCCAGCTGGCCATCGGCCAGCAGGATGTCGGTGCCGAAGTGGGCGGCGATCCGCGCCAGCCCCTCGCTGCCCGGTGCCACCACCGCGCGTGCGGCCAGGTCGGCATCGGCCACGGTGATGCCCAGCGCCTCGAAGCGGCGGCTCACCTCGCTCTTGCCGGCGGCAATGCCGCCGGTCAGCCCGATCACGAAGCGGCTCATCGCGCGGCCCTCAACGCAGGCCGGCGTAGCTCAGGTAGCCGTCAATCAACGGCTCGCCCCACATGAACACGATCCAGCCGGCAATGGCCAGGTACGGCCCGAACGGGATCGGCGTGGCCCGGTCACGGCCGCGCGAGTACAGCCAGATCGAGCCGATGATCGCGCCCACCACGGACGAGAGCAGGATGATCGGCAGGATGCCCTTGAGCCCGCACCACGCGCCCAGGGCCGCCAGCAGCTTGAAATCGCCGTGGCCCATGCCTTCCTTGCCGGTGATCTGCTTGAACAGCCACCACACCGACCACAGCGACAGATAGCCCGCCAGCGCGCCGAGCAGGGCCGGTTTGGCCGGCATATAGAGGTTGTCGCTGGCCGCGATCAGGCCGAGCCACATCAAGGGCAGGGTCAATTGATCCGGTAACAGCTGGGTACGCAGGTCGATCCCGGACAGCGCCACCAGGAAGCAGCTCAGCACGATCGCACCGAAGCCCTGCCAGCCGAAGCCGAACTGCCAGACGCTGGCGGCCACCAGCACGGCGGTCAGCAGCTCCACCAGCGGATACTGGATCGAGATCGGGGCATGGCAATGCCGGCACTTGCCGCGCAGGGCCAGCCAGCTGAACAGCGGGATGTTCTCGTACCAGGAGAGCTTGTGCTTGCAGTGCGGGCAGTGCGAGGGCTCCACCACGATGCCCGGTGGTGGTGGCTCGTAGATGTCCGGCTCTTCCAGCACCTCGCGCGCATCGCGCTTCCACTCCCACTCCAGCCGCTTGGGCAGGCGCAGGATCACCACGTTGAGGAAACTGCCGATCAGCAGTCCCAGTCCGACCGCGGCGGGGTAGCCGAGACCGGGATGCTGGTCGAGAAATGCCATTGATTAGTTATCCAACTACCGCGCCGAGTTTGAAGATGGGCAGGTACATGCCGATCACCATGCCGCCGACGATGGTACCAATGAACACCATGATGATCGGTTCCAGCAGGCTGCTCAGCGCGTCCACCGCATTGTTGACCTCCTGCTCATAATACTCGGCCACCTTGAACAGCATGGTGTCCAGCGCGCCAGCCTCTTCGCCGATGGCGGTCATCTGCACCACCATGTGCGGGAAGAGGTTGACCTGCTTCATGGCCATGTTGACCGGGTAGCCGACCGACACGTCGTCGCGCATGCGCAGCACCTTCTCCTCGTAGACCTTGTTGCCGGTGGCGCCGGCCACGATGCCGAGCGCCTCCACCAGTGGCACGCCGGCCTTGAAGGTCACGGCGGTGGTGCGGGCGAAGCGGGCGATCGCGCTGTTGTTCATGATCTGGCCGATGACCGGCACCTTGAGGATCACGCGATCCATGGTGTGCTGCATCTTCGGCGAACGCTTGTAGGCATATATGAAGCCGAACAAAGACCCCAGCACCACCGCCAGCATCACCCACCAGTACGACACCATGAAGCGTGAGGCCGCCACGATCATCTGCGTGAACGCAGGGAGCTCGGCGCCGAAGCTCTTGAAGACTTCTTCGAACTGCGGCACGACGAAGAGAAGCAGGATCGCGCTGACGATGATGGCGACTGCAACAATCATCACTGGATAGAACAGCGCCTTCTTGATTTTGCCTTTCAGCGCTTCGATGTTCTCTTTGTAATTGGCGATTGTATCCAACACGGTTTCTAGTACGCCGGCACCTTCGCCTGCTCGAACCAGATTTCGATAGAGCTCATCGAACTGAACTGGGTGTCGGCTGATGGCCTCGTGCAGCGAGGAGCCGCCCTCGATGTCGGTCCGAATCGAGTCGACCAGCTTCCGCATCCGCGGGTTCTTGTGTCCGCTGCCAATGATTTCCAGTGAGCTGACGATGGGCACGCCGGATTTCATCATGATCGCCATCTGGCGACTGAAGAATGCGATGTCTTTGGGGCCAACCGGTGAGCCAGCCGCGCCAAACAATGGCTTGGGCTTCGGCTTGACGACGTTGGGTGTGATCCCCTGCCGCCGCAGTTCTGCGCGCAACAGGTTGGCGTTCTTGGCGGGCTGCTCGCCCTTCATCTTGACGCCGCGCTTGTCGGTCCCCTCCCAAACAAACGGCTGCAACTCCATGGCGCTACGCGCCACGGGCTCTTTCTTGATTGCGCTACGGCTGACAGACATACAGGGCTCCCCAGCCACACCATCCCCAGGCGGGCTATCTCGCCGCATGGTAGCCGGTTCCGGGGGGTGTGGGCAGTCCTGCCGAGCGTCCGGCTTGGGCAGCAGCGCGTACCGGGGGCGTCATAAGGTGACGCAACGGGTCACATTGCCGGATGTGTCGCAAATTGTTGTGTGGGGGGTTCCAATCCTCACGATTGGTGCCATCATTGCGCCGGGGAATGCTGGGGAGCATTGCTGGCACTGTTGGCACGCAACCTGCTTCGATCCACCCGCACGGGCGCCCGCCTCGCTCACCCGGTCCGCCGGTCAGGCAACGGCCCAGTGCCCTATCTATATTTCTACCTCTAGGGGATGTACTCATGAAGAAGCAGCAGGGCTTTACCCTGATCGAACTGATGATCGTTGTGGCGATCATTGCCATCCTGGCCGCCATTGCGCTGCCGGCGTATCAGGACTACACCACCCGTGCAAAGGTGTCGGAAGTAATTGTGATGGCGGCTCCTGCCAAACTGGCAGTTGCTGAGACTGCTTCGAGCCTCGGCGGATTGACTAATGTGACGGCTGCCAACAGCGGTTACACGTTCCCGGGTGCAACCAAGTATGTCTCCGGCATCACCGTTACGGACGCTACCGGCGTCGTCACGGCAACCTCAAGTGTTGGCGGTGCGGTCGGCAATATCGTGCTGACTCCGACCGCAGTTGGTACCACTGGCCAGCTCACCTGGGTGTGCACCACTACGATCACCAATAAAGCCCTCGTACCGGCTGATTGCCGCGGCGCAGCCGCCGGCGGTAGCAGTGGCAGTGGCGCTAGCGGCGGCTGAGAGTAGTCGCTAACTGTTTTATCAACGGGGGGGCATTTTGCCCCCCCGTTGCCCTTTATGGGGAGCGGAAATGAAGGCGCCGCCGAAGAGCGCAGTCTCTACGACTACCTGTGCGCTTGGTGCATCAGGAGCGGTTGTTGGATTTTTACTGGCCTGGTTCTTGGGTCTTAGCGCCGTTCCCAGTTGGCTAATGCTGCTCATAGCATCGGCAGTGCCAATGTGGATCTCTGAGTGGCGTCGCCGCGATGCCAAGATTCTGTCAGCCGTCAACAGGGAGCAGACTCTTGCCGGCGCGATAGTCATTTCGCTGTTGTTTTTGGGTGTGATGCATCTGCAAATTAGGTTCGGAGGAAAGGGGGAGGGTGTCAGCCTCTTCCTCCTTCCTATATCACTCGCATGCATTGCGATGATTGCTGTTGCTGCCGCTGCGCCAAGCGCCTTGAGCGATTCAGTTGCCGCCGCGGGCCGGGCGCTCATATCGCTATCGCAAGCAAGACGTCCGCCACTTCAAGATTTAACAGGGTTGCTCGGGTGGCTTGTCAAAGCCTTGTTTCTGCCTCTGATGCTTGCTTGGTCCTTTGTATGGGTCTCCTCAGCAGCATTTGCATGGGAAAGTGATCCAAGGCTTAACTGGTTCTTCGCCACCATGGCGGTCCTGTATGCCGTCGATACTGCATTCGCCACAATTGGCTACTTATCGACTACCGAAAGGATCGGGGCTCAAATCCGTTCAACCGACAGGACATGGCTCGGGTGGATTGCGGCATTGGTTTGCTATCCGCCGCTGAGTGTTCTTGTTCTCGATACTTGGTTGATTTACAAAGGCGCTCAGAACTGGGTTGAATGGTCATCGGGTTCGTCCCTCTTTTCTTTCTTCTGGGGTGCCGGAATTCTCGCGCTAACGGCGATTTACGTTTGGGCCACCGTCGCGTTCGGGCCGCGCTTCTCCAATTTGACGCACCGGGGCATCATCACGAGTGGTCCCTACAAGTGGTGTAAGCATCCTGCTTATCTAGCAAAGAATCTATCCTGGTGGATGATCTCTGTTCCATTCGTTAATGGGGGTGAGCTCCTTGAGGTTGGTGCACATTGTTCGGCACTGGTGGGAATCAACGCGATTTACTGGGTTCGAGCTTTGACCGAGGAGCGGCATCTGCGTTCTGACCCAACATATGTTGCTTATGCTCAGTGGATCTCAGTAAATGGTGTGTTTGCGCGGATCAAGGTTTTTGCTGCCCGTCGATTAATGACAGCAAGGAGCTAAGTAGTATGCGAATCCTTCTGACTTTCCTTGCGGCGTCATTGCTCGTTGCGTGCACTGACCGTAAGGAGGAGCGGGCGCACTGCATTGAAATGGCGCTGGAGATGCCTCCATTATCGGAGGGTGTTGCGGTCTTCGATGATATGAATGGACACGTTGCCGAGGCTCATTCCGGGGGAACTCTGCGCAACGGTCGGTCGCCTATGGTCATGGCAAGTCTTACCAAACCTCTTGTGGCGCAAGAAATTCGTCGCCGAGTTGCTCGTGGCGAGTTTGAACTCACTCAGTCGTTGGGAGACTTCCACGTATTCTCTGGTCTCTCCCAGGCAACGACGAGAGTGACGATTCAGCAGCTCCTTCAGCATAGAGGTGGCTTCGATCGAGGGTCAGGCGATCCTTTATTTGCAACTGGGTCGTCAAGTTGCCATTCTGCAGCGAGATTGGTCCTTTCGCGAAATACAGATTTTCTGCCGGGCACCGCGACTGTCTATAGCAACGCAGGGTACTGCGTGCTAGGTGAGATACTTCTGGAGTCTGATCGCTCTACTCCGATGAATGCGTCTCTCGAGGTTGCTCTCAACTCGCAATTGGGTGCTGCGGGTGGCTGGGTCGGCTCGCTTCGGGATCTACATGCTGAACTGAAGCAGGGGTTTCCTTTGGTGGAGCTAGACTCTTCTCCAGCGCTGCCAGACGGGTCTCACTACGCATATGGATGGAGAAGTTGGCCTGCCAGCTCAACACATGCTCGTTGGACACACTTTGGTCGACTTCCGGGTATCGTTAGCATAGCTCTGACGGATGGAGGGCGAGATCTGCTGGTTGCTCATTTCCTTGGCGATCCGGCGGATGTTGAAGTTGTGAGTGCGCAGGTAGGTCAGGAGCTCTGGCGATGCATTATTGCTTCTCGGCAGTGAAGGCCTCTAGTTGATCGCGACAAAATTTTGCTCAATAGCCTTGAGGTGTAATCCAATGTCGATAGCGAATACTGCGAATCTTGTGGGCATCGCCGGCATAGCACGTCGACTAGTCCAGGATGGAGTGCTTGACGAATCTTCGGCTCGAAGTGCTATGGCCGACGCGACAGTTGCGCGAGTTCCTCTGCCACAGTGGTTTGCTGATAGAAGGTTAGTGACTGCTTCGCAACTCGCTGCCGCAAACGCGGTGGAGTTCGGCATGCCGCTATTGGATGTGTCGGTGTTCGACAACAATCAGAGCGCGATGAGCCTTGTTAGCGAGGAGTTGCTGCGCAAGCACCACGTACTGCCACTGTTCAAGCGCGGTGGCAAGTTGTTCGTCGGCACCAGCAACCCTACCCATTCGCTGGACGAGATCAAGTTTCACACCAATTTGGTGGTGGAGCCGATCTTGGTCGATGAGGACCAGATCCGCCGTACGCTGGAGCAGTGGCAGTCGAAGCAGGACACTCTGGGCTCGGCGCTTGGCAGCGCTGATGATGATATGGGCGATCTGGATGTCTCGGCCGGGGACGAGGAAGGTAGCTCCACCGAGTCAGGAGTCGATGCCAAGAGCGATGACACGCCTGTCGTCAAATTCATCAACAAGGTCCTCGTCGACGCCATCCGCAAAGGCGCCTCGGACATCCACTTCGAACCCTACGAGGACGACTATCGCGTGCGCCTGCGCATCGATGGTCTGCTCAAGAACGTGGCCAAGGCCCCGGTCAAGCTCAACCAGCGCATCGCCGCGCGCCTGAAGGTGATGGCGCAGCTGGATATCGCCGAGAAGCGCGTGCCGCAGGATGGGCGCATCAAGCTCAACCTCTCCAAGACCCGCCAGATCGATTTCCGCGTCAGCACGCTGCCGACCCTGTTCGGCGAGAAGGTGGTGCTTCGTATCCTCGATGGCAGCGCGGCCAAGCTGGGCATCGACAAGCTCGGTTACGAGCCGGCCCAGCAGAAGTTGTTCCTGGATGCGATCCACAAGCCTTACGGTATGGTGCTGGTCACCGGCCCGACCGGCTCGGGTAAGACGGTCTCGCTGTATACCGCGCTGGGCATCCTCAACGATGAAACGCGCAACATCTCCACCGCCGAAGACCCGGTGGAAATCCGCTTGCCCGGCGTCAACCAGGTGCAGCAGAACGTCAAGCGCGGCATGACCTTCGCCGCTGCGCTGCGCTCGTTCCTGCGCCAGGATCCGGACATCATCATGGTCGGCGAAATCCGCGACCTGGAAACGGCCGAGATCGCGATCAAGGCGGCGCAGACGGGCCACATGGTGCTCTCCACGCTGCATACCAACGATGCGCCGCAGACCATTGCGCGCCTGATGAACATGGGCATCGCGCCGTACAACATCACCAGCTCGGTGACGTTGGTGATCGCCCAGCGCCTGGCGCGCCGGCTGTGCAACAACTGCAAGCGCCCGGTGGAGCTGCCGGCCAATGCGCTGCTGGCCGAGGGTTTCACCCAGGCGCAGCTGGATGCCGGGATCAAGCTGTTCGAGCCGGTCGGCTGCGATGAGTGCACCGAAGGCTACAAGGGCCGTACCGGTCTGTACCAGGTGATGCCGATGACCGATGAGATCTCGACCATCGTGCTGGCCGGTGGCAATGCGCTGCAGATCGCCGAGGCCGCGCAGCTGGCCGGGGTGAATGACCTGCGCCAGTCGGCGCTGATCAAGGCCGCGGCCGGGGTGACCGGTCTGGCGGAGATCAATCGTGTGACCAAGGATTGAGCGGCGTCCGCAGATGAGAAAAGGCCCGCGCAAGCGGGCCTTTTTTGTCTCTCTACTCCATGCCGAGCTTTTTCAGCTTGTACCGCAACGCCCGGAAGGTGATGCCCAGCTGTGCGGCGGTACGCGTCTTGTTCCAGCGGTTTTCTTCCAGCGCCTTCTGGATGGCGGTGCGCTCCATCTGTTCGATGTAGGAGGGCAGGGCGCCATTGCCGGCCGGCAGATCGACCACGGCTTCTTCCTGGGTGGGCGGCGCATTGCCGGCGCCGAAGCGTGGGGCGTGCTTGGGCAGGCGCAGGTCGCTGGCACCGATCCGGTCTTCTTCGGCCAGGGCGAGGGCGCGCTCGAGGATGTTCTCCAGTTCGCGCACGTTGCCGGGGAAGTGGTACTGGGCCAGGGCTTCCAGCGCCGAGGGCGCCAGCAGCGGGGTCGGGCGGCCGTGGGTGCGGGCCAGCCGGGCCAGGATCGAGGCGGCCAGCGCGGGCAGGTCGCTGCGGCGTTCGCGCAGGGGCGGCACGCGCAGTTCGATCACGTTGATGCGGTAATACAGATCGTGGCGGAAGCGGCCGTCTTCGACCAGTTCGCCCAGGTCCTTGTGCGTGGCCGAAAGGATGCGCACGTCCACCGGCACTTCGGTGGCGGCACCGACCGGGCGGATCGATTTCTCCTGGATCGCGCGCAGCAGCTTGACCTGCATCTGCAGGGGCAGCTCGGCCACTTCATCCAGGAACAGGGTGCCGCCATGCGCGGCCTGGAACAGGCCGGGCTTGTCCGCATGCGCGCCGCTGAAGCTGCCCTTCTTGTGTCCGAAGAATTCGCTTTCCATCAGTTCGGACGGGATCGCGCCGCAGTTGACCGGCACGAAGGCGCCGGGCGCGCGCGCGCTCTGCGCGTGGATGGTGCGTGCGACCAGTTCCTTGCCGACGCCGGATTCGCCGAGGATGTAGACCGGTGCCTGGCTCCGCGCGACCTTGCCGATGGTGGCACGCAGCACATCCATCGAGGGCGAATCGCCGAGCAGGCGTGCGGCCTGCTCCGGGGCGAGTGGTGCGGGCGCGGCGCGCTCGGTGTTGTTGAGTTCCAGCGCGTGCTTGACCAGGCCGCGCAGCACCGAGATGTCCACCGGCTTGCTGACGAAATCGAAGGCGCCGGCCTTCAGGGCTTCCACCGCCAGATCCATGCTGCCGAACGCGGTGATCATCGCCACCGGCGTGCGCGGGTAGTGCTGTGCGATCTCGGTGACCAGCTCGATGCCGTTGCCATCGGGCAGGCGCATATCGGTGATGCACAGGTCGTACGGATTGCTGGCCAGCAGCTCACGGGCTTCGGCGAGGTTGGCTGCGGTGCTGATGCGCAGGCCCATGCGGCCCAGGGTCAGTACCAGCAGTTCGCGGATGTCGCGTTCGTCGTCGACGACGAGGGCGCTGCGGGTGTCATTCATAAGGAAGGAAGATAGCCGAGGGCGGTCGTTGGCGACAAATGTTTGACGGTGGCGTCCGGGTGTGCGCGCGGCTCATCCGGCCATCATCGTGTGGGGGCCGGCCAGTACGAGCCGGAAACAGGCACCGCCGGCGGGCACCGAGACGTATTCCAGCCGTGCCTGGTTGGCACGGCACAGTTCGCGGGCGATATACAGGCCCAGCCCGGTGCCGTGCTCGGAGGTGGTGAAGAACGGGCGGAACAGCTGGCTGGCAACCGTCTCGGGAATGCCCGGGCCGCGGTCCATCACATCGATGATGGCTGTGCGGTCCTGGCGAGCCACGCGCAGCCGCACGCGCGCCGGCTCTTCGGCCACGCGGCCGTACTTGAGCGCGTTGTGCACCAGCACGGTAAGGATCTGATGAAGGTGGCGCGGATCGACCAGGGCGTGCACCGAGGTCTCGCTGATGATCGGCTCTACGCTGTCGGTTTCCAGCGAGAGGCCCTGTTTGTACTCCAGCACGAAGCGGCGCACGAACGAGGCCAGATCCACGTTCTCCGGATTGGCACGCTCGCGCCGCGCCAGCCCGAGCACGCTTTCGACGATGCCGTTGGTGCGCTGGCATTGCTGGTTGATGATCTGCAGCAGGCGGCGGTCGGTGTCGCCGATATCGGTGGATTCTTCCAGCAGCTGGGCGGCGTAGTTGATCGCCGCCAGCGGGTTGCGGATCTCATGGGCGAGGCTGGCCGAGAAGCGCCCCATCGCCGAGAGCGTCAAGGACTCGGCACGCCGCGAGACCACGGTGGAGTCATCCAGGAACACGAGGGTGAGGTCGCTGCCGGCCAGCAGGCGGGCAAAGCGTGGCTGCACCTCAGGCTGGTCCGGCGAGAGCTGCAGCGGCATTTCTTCGTTGGTCCAGCCGTTGCGCCAGCGCAGCAGCCGGCGGCTCAGCTCGGGTGAGGCACTGCCCAATTCCAGCCGGCCGCTGCCACTGTTGCCATCGGCATCGCCGAGCAGGGTGGAGGCGGCTTCGTTGGCCAGGGTGATGCGGTTGGCGCCGTCCACCACGATCACGCCGGTGCGCATGCGGCGGATGATCAGCTCGTTGATCTGGAACAGGTTGGCCACTTCATCGCCGCGCTGGTTGGCCAGCTGCTGGTTCATGCGGGCACGGTTGCCGACCTGGTAGCTGATGAAGGCGATGGCCAGATAGCTGGTGACGAACATGGCCAGCTCGGCCAGGGTGCGGGTCGGGTCGCCGCCTTCGAGCTGCTTCCAGATGTACTCGCCGGCGGTGGCGGCGCTGGCGGCAGCGGCCAGGCCTAGCCCCATGCTCAGCGGCAGCAGGGTCGCAGCGGCGGCGATGTTGAACAGCAGCGACATCGAGATGCCTGCGCTGGCCCCGGGCAGGGCGTGGGCGAGCAGGGTGGCGGCGATGATGTCGGCGGCCACGCTCCACACCACGATGGTGCGCAGCCAGCGCTCGTTGCGCCCGAACAGCAGCACCAGCACGGCCACCACCAGGTAGCCGCTGGCCACGATGGTCGCCAGCCTGGGGTGGTCAGCGGTGCCGACCAGGCCGCTCAGCGGGCTGAACAGCAGCGCGCCGATGACGGTGGCCATCAGCAGGCGGTACAGCGCGAAGAAATACAGCTCGCGCCGCGGTATCGATTCGATGCGGTCGATCAATGAAGCACTGGGTGACACGCCGGAACTCCCCTTCTGGCATGGGGGCAGTGTAGGGGGTCCGGCCGGGTTTGGGGGCAGGCGGCCGGGGCCGGGCGTGTGAAGGCCAGGCGGTATGCAGGCGCCGGCCAGCTGCGCGGCCATGCCACAGGGGGGCCGGGTGGCGGTTCCCGGGGGCTGCCGCAACTGTCTGAAATTGCGCCGGAAACGGCTCCCCGTGCGTGTCTTGGGACTGACTTCTTTGCGCCCGCGCGCTGGGTCGTCCACAATAGTGGGCCCGCCGCGGTCCTTACCGGCGCCCCCGTGAGGGAGCCTTGGAGATGCGTGCGGTCGTTCCTATTCCCACGGTGACGCATGAATTTCCACGAATACCAGTCAAAACAGCTGCTTGCCGAGTACGGCATTCCCGTTCCGGCCGGCAAGGTCGCGGCTACCCCGGACGAAGCGGTTGAAGCTGCCAACGCCCTGGGCCAGGGCCCCTGGATGGTCAAGGCGCAGATCCACGCTGGCGGCCGCGGCAAGGCTGGCGGCGTCAAGTTCTGCAAGACCACCGACGACGTGAAGGCCGCTGCGGCCAAGATGCTCGGCACCAAGATGGCCACCTACCAGACCGCAGGCGTTGAACTGCCGGTCAACCTGGTGCTGGTGACCACCGCCGGTGAGATCGTCAAGGAACTGTACCTGTCGGTGCTGGTTGACCGTGGCACCAAGACCATCACCTACATCGCTTCTTCGGAAGGCGGCGTGGAGATCGAGCAGGTCGCCGCTGAAACCCCCGAGCTGATCCACTCGCTCAACGTCGATTTCGTTGAAGGCGTGCAGGGTTACCACGGCCGTGATTTCGGCTTCAAGCTGGGCCTGACCGCCAAGCAGGCCGGCCAGTTCGCCAACATCATGGTGAACCTGTACCGCCTGTTCAACGAAAAGGACCTGGCCCTGGTTGAAATCAACCCGCTGGCCATCCTGGACGACGGCAACCTGTACGCGCTGGACGGCAAGTTCGACAGCGACGACAACGCCGCGTTCCGTCAGAAGGCTCTGGTTGCCATGCGCGACAAGACCCAGGAAGACGAAACCGAAGTGACCGCTTCGGAGCTGGACATCAACTACGTCACCATGGACGGCAACATCGGCTGCATGGTCAACGGCGCCGGCCTGGCCATGGCCACCATGGACGTCATCAAGCTCAACGGCGGCGAGCCGGCGAACTTCCTGGACGTGGGCGGCGGTGCGAACAAGCAGCGCGTCATCGAAGCGTTCAAGCTGATCCTGTCCTCGGACAAGGTTGAAGGCATCTTCGTCAACATCTTCGGCGGCATCGTCCGCTGCGACATGATTGCCGAAGGCATCATCGCCGCGGTCAAGGAAGTGGGCGTCAAGGTTCCGGTCGTGGTGCGCCTGGAAGGCACCAACGTGGAAGAAGGCAAGCAGCTGCTGCGTGACAGCGGCATGGCCATCATCCCGGCCGACAACATCAACGACGGTGCCAAGAAGGTCGTCGCTGCTGTCAAAGCCGCCGCCTGATCCGACACCGAAGGAAATCCAATGTCAGTTTTGATCAATAAGAACACCAAGGTGATCGTGCAGGGCTTCACCGGCCAGCAGGGCACCTTCCACGCCACTCAGATGATCGAGTACGGCACCCAGGTTGTTGGCGGCGTGACCCCCGGCAAGGGCGGCACCACCCACATCGATCTGCCGGTCTTCAACACCGTTGCCGACGCCGTGCAGAGCACCGGCGCCAACGCCTCGGTCATCTACGTGCCGCCGCCGTACGCGGCTGACGCGATCCTGGAAGCGGCCGCTGCCGGCATCCAGGTCATCGTGTGCATCACCGAAGGCATCCCGGTGCTGGACATGCTGCGCGTCAAGAACGTGCTGACCCGTGCCCATCCGGACACCGTGCTGGTCGGCCCGAACTGCCCCGGCGTGATCACCCCGGGCGAGTGCAAGATCGGCATCATGCCGGGCCACATCCACATGCCGGGCAAGATCGGCATCGTGTCGCGCTCGGGCACCCTGACCTATGAAGCGGTCAAGCAGACCACCGAAGTCGGCCTGGGCCAGTCCACCTGCATCGGCATCGGTGGTGACCCGATCAACGGCCTGAACTTCGTCGACTGCCTGAAGCTGTTCAACGAAGATCCGCAGACCCTGGGCATCATCATGGTCGGCGAAATCGGCGGCGACGCTGAAGAAGCCGGTGCCGAGTACATCAAGAACCACGTGAAGAAGCCGGTCGTCGGTTTCATCGCGGGCGCCTCGGCTCCGGCCGGCAAGCGCATGGGCCACGCCGGTGCGATCGCATCGGGCGGCAAGGGCACCGCCGAAGGCAAGTTCGCCGCCATGGAAGCTGCCGGTGTGGTCACCGTCCGCTCGCCGGGCGACCTGGGCGCTGCCATCGCCAAGCTGGTGAAATAAGCCGCCCGCCGCGCAAGCGGCGGACGTGCGGTAGAGCCGAGCCATGCTCGGCTGCTCCAAACAGAAAGGCCGCCTCCGGGCGGCCTTTCTGCGTTTCAGGCGATACCCGAAGCGGTAGGTCCCGGCCGCTGGAAGGCAAGCACGCCACGTAGTGCCGGCCGCTGGCCGGCTCCTCATCGTGCTGCCGCCGAATGCGTGGTTGCCGGCCAGCGGCCGGCACTACAATGCGTGTATTGCAACTACAGGCTGGACCCCCATGACGTCGCTCCGCATTGCCCTGGCGCAGTTTGATTTCCCGGTTGGCGCAGTGGCGCAGAACACCGACACCATCATCGCGATGATCGCCGAGGCGCGCGATGAGTACGGTGCCGAGCTGGTGGTATTCCCCGAGCTGGCGATCAGCGGCTATCCGCCGGAGGACCTGCTGTTGCGGCCGGGCTTCCTGTACGACTGCCAGCAGGCGCTGGAGCGCATCGCGGCGGCGACCACCGGCATCGCGGCGGTGGTCGGTTGGCCACAGGCCGCTGGTGCGGTGGTCTACAACGCGGCCAGCGTGCTGCGCGATGGCAAGGTCGAGCACACCTACCGCAAGCGCGAGCTGCCCAATTACGCGGTGTTCGATGAGCGCCGTTACTTCGATGTCGATCCGGACGGCGGCAGCTGCGTGTTCGAGCTGAAGGGCGTGCCGGTGGGCGTGCTGGTCTGCGAAGACCTGTGGTTCGCCGAACCGCTGGCCGATACCGTCCGTGCCGGCGCGCAGCTGGTGGTGGTGCCCAATGCCTCCCCCTACGAGCGTGGCAAGCATGCCCAGCGCGATGCGCTGCTGGCCGAGCGTACCCGCGAGAGCGGGGCGGCGATCGCCTACCTCAACGTGGTGGGCGGCCAGGACGCGCTGGTGTTCGATGGCGCGTCAGTCGTCGCTGACGGCGATGGCACCGTGCATCCGGCCGCGGCGGCCTTCACCGACCAGTGGCTGGTGGTGGATTACGACGCCGGCACCCGCCGTTTCCTGCCACGCGAGTGGATCGACGACGGCGACGAGAGCATGGATGCACTGGCCTGGCGCGCGGTGACCCGCGGGATCCAGGATTACTGCCGCAAGAACGGCTTCAAGAAGGTCTGGCTGGGCCTGTCCGGCGGCATCGATTCGGCCCTGGTGCTGGCGATGGCGGTGGACGCGCTGGGCGCGGCCAATGTCACCGCGGTGCGGCTGCCCTCGCGCTACACAGCGGACATGTCCAACGACCTGGCGGCCGAGCAGTGCCGCGCGCTGGGCGTGACGCTGGAAGCGGTCTCGATCGAGCCGGTGTTCGAGGGGCTGATGGCCGCGCTCGGCCCGATGTTCGAAGGGCAGGCGGCGGATGTGACGGAAGAGAACCTGCAGTCGCGCAGCCGCGGCGTGATCCTGATGGCGCTCTCCAACAAGTTTGGCGGGCTGCTGCTGACCACCGGCAACAAGAGCGAGTATGCGGTGGGCTACGCGACCATCTACGGCGACATGTGTGGCGGCTACGCCCCGCTCAAGGACCTGTACAAGACGGAGGTGTTCGGGCTCTCCAAGTGGCGCAATACCGTGGGCGGCGCCCCGGTGATCCCGCCGGCGGTGATTTCCCGCCCACCCTCGGCCGAGCTGCGCGCCAACCAGACCGACCAGGATTCGCTGCCGGCCTACGACGTGCTGGACGGCATCCTGTACCGCTATGTGGACCAGGAGCAGTCGCGCGAGGAGATCGTGGCCGCCGGCTACGCCGCCGAGGTGGTGGACCGTGTGCTGCGCCTGGTGCGCACCAGCGAGTGGAAGCGTCATCAGGCGGCCCCGGGGCCGAAGGTCTCGCGCCGGGCGTTCGGGCGTGAGCGGCGGTACCCGATCAGCAATGGGTACAAGGGGTAGGCGTCGAGCGCTACCGTAATAAAAAAGGCCCCTTTCGGGGCCTTTTTCATTACTTGCGGTTCATCGTGGCGTTGCGTTCACCGGTACTGGCGGACTTCTCGCCGGCAAACGGGTTCAGCTTGCGCACCATCCACGGGTACTTCGGCCACTTGCCCTGCAGCCACGGGTGGTCAGGCTGGTTCAGCTCGAGCACGCGGCGGGCATCGTCGGCCAGGGTCTTGTTGCCCAGGTGGGTATAGGCCTCGCCCAGGGCGGCCACGGCGTCGTACTGGAACGCGCTCTGCGGGTAGTTTTCCAGCAGGAAGTTGGCGCGGCCAGCGGCCGAGACGTAGGCCTCGCGGCGCAGGTAGTACAGGGCGTTGTCCAGCTCGTACTGGGCGAACACGTCGCGCAGGGCGATCATCCGCTGGCGCGCATCGGCGGCGTAGCGGCTGTTCGGGTAGCGCTCGGTGACGATGGTGAAATCGGCATAGGCCTGGCGCGGGCTCGACAGGTCACGGCGGCTCGGGTCCAGCGACCAGACGCGGCGCAGGAAGACCGTGTCGCGGTTGCCGTTGGCCAGGCCACGCAGGTAGTACAGGTAGGCGATGTTGCGGTGGGTCGGGTAGGTACGGATGAAGCGGTCCACGCTGGACACCGCGTCATCGTGCTTGCCGGCCTTGTACTGCGCGTAGGCGCTTTCGATCATGGCCTGTTCGGTATACGGGCCATACGGGTACTGGGCTACCAGGCGGCGGAAGCTGGCTTCGGCACCGCTCCAGTTCCCCCCTTCCATGAGCTTGTGGCTCTTCTCATAGAGCGTTTCGACCGGCAGGCCTTCATCCGGATTCTTGCCCTTGGTACCGCGGTGACAGCCGGTGGCGACGAAGAGCAGCACCAGCATCAGGGCGGCGAGGCGGACGGGCGCGGACAGCATAACGGAGCGTCGGATCATGGGGTCAGGGCGGGACGCGGCTGGAATACGAAGGGTCGATGATAGCCTAGTGGCCTGTCCCGCGACTGAAACTGGTCGCCCGGACCCAAAATTGTCCCTATTGCGGTGTACCCCCATGTCCGATACCCCTGCTGATTCCGATTCCCCCCGCCAGGCCATCGTGCCCGATACCGCTGCCGGCCGGCGTTTCGACGCCGTCCTGGCCGAGCTCTTCCCCGAATTCTCTCGGTCCAAGCTGACCGAGTGGATCAAGTCCGGCGACGTCCTGCTGGACGGTGACACCGTGCGCGGCCGTGACCCGGTGCGCGGGGGCGAGGTGGCCAGCCTGCATGTCGTTCTCGACACCCAGACCCATGCCGAGCCGGAGGACATCCCGCTGGAGGTCCTGTACGAGGACGAGCATGTCTTCGTGATCAACAAGCCGGTCGGCCTGGTGGTCCACCCCGGCGCGGGCAACCCGACCGGCACCCTGGTCAATGCGCTGCTGTTCCGCGATCCCTCGCTGGCGGTGCTGCCGCGCGCGGGCATCGTGCACCGCCTGGACAAGGACACCAGCGGCGTGATGGTGATCGCCCGTACGATCCAGGCGCAGACCGCGCTGGTCGAGCAGCTCTCCGCGCGTGAAGTGCACCGCCAGTACCTGGCCGTGGTGGTGGGTGCGCTGGTCTCCGGCGGCACCGCCACCGCCGGCATCGACCGCCACCCGCGCGACCGCATCCGCATGGCCGTGCGCGAAGACGGCAAGGAAGCGATCACCCATTACCGCCTGCGCGAGCGTTTCCGTGCGCACACCGCGCTGGAATGCCGCCTGGAAACCGGCCGTACCCACCAGATCCGCGTGCACATGGCGCATCTGCGTCATCCGATCATCGGCGATCAGCTGTATGGCGGCGCGCTGAAACTGCCCAAGGGCGCCAGCGAGGAGCTGGTCGCCGAACTGCGCGGCTTCAAGCGCCAGGCGCTGCACGCTGAAACGCTGGAGTTCGTGCACCCGATCACCGGCGAGAAGATCAGCAACAGCGCGCCGCCGCCGGCCGACATGCAGGCCCTGCTGCACGCCCTGCGCGAAGACAGCAAGCGCTTCGCCGAGCAGGAACGCAACCGCCGCTGATGGACGCCCCCGTGCCCGTGCTGCCCGCCGACTGGCCCGCCCCGACCGGGGTCCATGCGCTGACCACCCTGCGCTATGGCGCGGGCGGTTCGGTGGCGCCGTTCGACCAGTTCAACATGGGCAACCGCTACGCCGCCGACGGGGATGACCCGGCGCAGGTGCAGCGCAACCGCGACCTGCTCGTGCCCGGGTTGGGCCTGCCCTCGGCGCCGCATTGGCTTCGCCAGGTGCATGGCACCGGCGTGCGGCGCTTCACCGCGCCGCCGACGGCCCTCGGCGTGGAGGCTGAACCCACTGCCGATGCCGCCGTGACCTCGGTCGCGGGCGTGGTGCTGGCCATCCTCACCGCCGATTGCCTGCCGGTGGTCTTCGCCGCGCGCGAGGGCGGTGAGATCGGGGCCGCCCATGCCGGTTGGCGTGGGCTGGCCGACGGCATGCTGGAGGCCACCGTGGCCGCCATGCAGACCCCGGCCGCCCAGCTGCAGGCATGGCTGGGCCCGGCGGCCGGGCCCGCGTTGTATGAGATCGGCGAGGATGTGTTCGAGGCCTTCGTCGGGCGCGACGAGGGCGCCGCGGCGGCCTTCGTGGCAACCCGGCCGGGGCACTGGAAGGTGGACCTGTACGCGCTGGCCCGCCGGCGCCTGCAATCGGCAGGGCTGGACCCGGCACACATCAGCGGCGGGCAGTACTGCACGCTGGCGGACCCGCAGCGGTTCTACTCGCATCGGCGCGACCGCCGCACCGGGCGCATGGCGACCCTGGCGTGGATCGCGCCCTGACCGTTGGACGGTAGCAGGGAGCCGGCCAGCGGCCGGCACTACCGCATGCGCTCCCCGTAGCCTGGCTGCATCACTCCCGCCATCACCAGTAGTGCCGGCCGCTGGCCGGCATCACCCTTCCAGCGCCTGCAGATACGTCTGCCGCCAATGATTGATGTCGTAGGTGCGCAGGTGATCCATCATCGCCTGCCAGCGCTCCACGCGCTTCTTCAGCGGCATCGTCGCCGCGGTGGCGATGGCGTCCGCCACGCCATCCAGGTCATGCGGATTGACCAGCAGCGCCTGCTTCAACTCATCGGCGGCACCGGCCAGCAATGACAGCACCAGCACGCCCGGGTTCTCCGGGTCCTGCGAGGCCACGTACTCCTTGGCGACCAGGTTCATGCCGTCGCGCAGCGGCGTCACCAGGCCCACCGCCGCTGCCCGGTAGAAGCCGGTGAGCGTGGCATGGGTGAAGTTCTGGTTGACGTAGCGCAGCGGGGTCCAGTCGGGCGCGGCATGCCCGCCGTTGATGTGCCCGGCGATCTGTTCCAGCTGGCTGCGCAGCTGGCGGTACTCGGTGACATCCCCGCGCGAGACCGGGGCGATCTGCAGATAGGTCAACGAGCCGTGCTGGTCCGGATGACGTTCCAGATACCGTTCGAACCCCTGGAAGCGCTCGGGCAGGCCCTTGGAGTAGTCCAGCCGATCCACGCCGATCGCGAGCTGACGATTGCGCAGGCTCCCGCGCAGGTCCTTGACCGCGGGTTTGTTCGCCCCCGCCTTGGCCTGGCGGGCGATGAAGTCGGTATCGATACCGATCGGGAAGGCGGCAGCGCGGAAACGCCGGCCGCCGGGTGCCTCCAGTTCGCCATCGGGCAGCACGCGGCCACCACCGAACAGACGCACATAGGACTGGAATCGGTCCGCATCGCGCTGGGTCTGGAAGCCGACCAGGTCGTAGGCATACAGGCTGGAGAACAGCCGCAGGTGGTCTGGCATCGCCTGCAGCAGATCGGCCGAGGGCATCGGCACGTGCAGGAAGAACCCGATCCGGCAGCCGATGCCACGCTCGCGCAGCAGCGAAGCCAGCGGGATCAGGTGGTAATCGTGGATCCAGACAATGTCGTCCTCGCGCAGCAGCGGCGCGAGCTTCTCGGCGAACAGCGCGTTGACGCGGCGATAGGTCTCGCGCGTGGCGCGGTCGTAGTCGACCAGGTCCAGCCGGAAGTGCAGCAGCGGCCACAGCGTGCGGTTGGCGAAGCCGTTGTAGTAGCCATCCACGTCGCGCTTGTTGAGGTCCATGGTGACGTAGCGGATGTCTCCGTCCACCTGCTCATGCAGGGTGCCGCTGTTGTCGCGCACGGATTTGCCGCTCCAGCCGAACCACAGGCCGCCACGCTCCTTCAGCGCGGCGAGCAGGCCGACCGCCAGGCCGCCGGCGCGGGATTCACCGGGGACGGCCACCCGGTTGGAGACGACGACCAGGCGGCTCATGACGCCTCCTGCCAGCTGCGCGACAGGCGCATGGCGGCGGTGATCAGGCCCACGTGCGAATAGGTCTGCGGGAAGTTGCCCCACGCTTCGCCGTTGTCGAACGCCAGATCCTCGGAAAGCAGGCCCAGATGGTTGCGGCGCTCCAGCAGGGTTTCAAACATCTCGCGTGCTTCGTCCAGGCGACCGATCGCGGCGAGCGCGTCGATGTACCAGAACGTGCAGATGGTGAAGCTGGTTTCCGGCTCGCCGAAATCATCCGGCGCGACGTAGCGATACAGCGCGTTGCCGTGCTTGAGATCGCGGCCGATCGCCTCGACCGTGGCGACGAAGCGCGCATCGGTGGCCTCGATGAAGCCGATATCGGCCAGCAGCAGCAACGACGCATCCAGGCGATGGCCGCCGAAGGTATCGGTGAAGTGGCCGAGTGCTTCGCTCCACGAGTCGCGCATGATGCGCGCATGGATGATGTCGGCGCGCTCGCGCCAATAGGTGGCGCGGTCATCCAGTTTCAATCGCACGGCGATCTTGCACAGGCGGTCACACGCGGCCCAGCACATCGCACTGGTGTAGGTGTGCACTTCGGTGCGGCCGCGGAATTCCCACAGCCCGGCATCGGGTACGTCGTGCAGGGTGAAGGCCTGCTCGCCGAGCGGCTCCAGCCGCGCGAAGGTGTGCGCATCGCCCGGGTCCTGCAGGCGGCGATCGAAGAACAGCTGGGTGGAGGCGAGCACCACGCTGCCATACACATCGTGCTGGCGCTGCACCCAGGCCAGGTTGCCGCGCCGCACCGGGCCCATCCCGCGGTAGCCGGAGAGCGAGGGCACTTCGCTCTCTTCCAGCTTGGCCTCGAAGCTGATGCCATACAGCGGCTGCAGACTGCCATCGGCGGTGGCCAGGTTGAAGATGTAGCCCAGGAACTGCTCCATCGTGCGGGTCGCACCGAGGCGGTTGAGCGTACGCACCACGAAGGCGGCATCGCGCAGCCAGCAGTAGCGGTAATCCCAGTTGCGGATGCTGCCGGGCGCTTCCGGAATGGAGGTGGTCATCGCGGCGATGATCGCGCCGCTGTCCTCGTACTGGCACAGCTTCAGCGTGATCGCGCTGCGGATCACCGCGTCCTGCCATTCCAGCGGGATCGACAGATAGCGCACCCATTCGCGCCAATAGTCACGCGTGCGCTGCAAGGACTCCTGCACGTAGCCGCTGAGCGAACGGTTCAGCGATTCGTCCACGCCGAGCACCAGGTGCACCGGGTGGTTGAGCACGAACGGCAGGCCATCGCGGACGAAACGCAGCGGCACATCGGTGGTCAGGCGCAGCACATGGTCGGGCAGTACCCAGCGGATGTGGTTGCTGCCCCACGTGGCATCCGGGACGCGGGCACCCCAGTCGGCCAGCGGCCGCGCGCGCACGATGATGCGTGGGTTGCCGGACAGTGGCCGCACCTGGCGGATCAGGCTGACCGGCCGGTAGAAGCGGTCGTTCTGGCGCCAGCGCGGCGCGAAATCGATGATTTCCAGCGCACCGCCGTGCTTGTCGCGCAGCACGGTGCGCAGGATGGCGGTGTTGGTCAGGTAGCTCTGTTCGCTGTCGACCATGTCCTCCAGCTCGATGCCGAAGTCACCGCCGTCCTGTTGATTGGGGCCGAGCAGGGCGCAGAAGGTCGGGTCGCCGTCGAAGGTCGGCAGGCAGCTCCAGACGACGCGCGCGTGTTTGTCGATCAGCGCGCCGAAGCTGCCATTGCCGACCACGCCCAGATTCAGATCGGGTTCGCTCATGATGCAGGAAGTCTCGTGTCATGCCGCGGCGGCACACCGGTGGGGGAGACCTGCGCGCGGCGTCAGGGGGCCTTGGGGTCAAGGCATCAGTAGGCATTCTCGCGAAGCCAGGCGTGCACGCTGCGTATCGTCGGCAGCGCGAACACCGCATCGCTGGGCTCGCGCGCACCGACCAGCACGCTCCAGCCGTGCAGGTCGTTGGCCGCGCCGAAGCCGAATTCATCGGTGAGGTCATCGCCGACGAACACCGGCATGCGATCGCGGAACGGCGGCTGCAGCATCAGCTGCCGCATCGCACGGCCTTTGTCGCTGCCTTCGGGGAGGAACTCGATGACATGGTCACCGGGCTGCAGCCGGTAGCCGCCATGGCCCCGGATATGCCGTTCAGCGAAGGCACGCACGTCGTTGGCGGCGTGCGGTGCCCCGCGCCAGTGCAGGGCCAGGCTGCGGCCTTTGTCCTCCACCAGTACGCCGGGATAGCCATGCGCGAAACGCATCGCCTGCTGGTGCAGGGCATACAGCCACTCGCTGGTATCGGCGGAAGGATCGCTGCTCTGCGCGCGCTGCTCATGGTTGCGCAGCTCGTGGCCGTGCAGGCCGGCCGCGGGCAGGCTCAAGGGGGCGAAGAGTTTGTCCAGCTGTGCCAGGGGGCGCCCGCTGATCAGCGCGACCGCGCCATCCAGCCGGTCGCTGATGCGCCCGATCGCTTCACGCACATCGGGCAGCAGCGCGACCGACTCGGGGTCGTCCGCGAATTCGATAAGGGTGCCATCCACGTCCAGGAACAGCGCACAGGCATCGTCCAGCAGCGGCGGCGGCGGACGTTGGGGGAAGTCGTTGGCCATGGTGACCAACATGCCAGCGTGGGTGTGATCGTCAGGTCATGGCATCACGCCAGCGTCTTCCCCGTTCACCGCCGGTAGAGCCGACCATGGGTCGGCTGCACCCCCCGTCAGAACGTATACCGCACGCGCCCGTAGTAGTACGCACCATTGCTGCCGATCGGTGACAGCACGTCGTACGGCAGGTTGCCGAAGTAGTAGATGTCATCGTTGGACAGATCCGAATAGTTGTCGGTCAGGTTCTGCCCACCCAGCGCCACGCTCCACTGCGGGGTGATCTTGTACTCCACTTCGGCATCCAGCTGCCACTCGGCGCCGTAGGTCTGGCGCGGGATGTAGCCATCACCGAAGTTGAACACACGGGTCACGCTGCCGTAGCGGCTCAGGCGGCTGCTCAGCGACCACTGGTCATTGGCCCAGCTGGCGGCCAGCGCGGCGCGGGTGCGCGGGGTGGCATCGGTCAGCGTATTGGTCTCTTCCACGCCGAACAGCACGTAGTCCGGATCCAGCGCGAGCAGGCCCGGTGGCGTGGCGAGCACGTTCTTCAACGTGGTCTTGGTATAGGCGTAGGTGCCGGTCAGTACCAGCTCGCCATCCCCCAGCGACTGCCGCCAGTTGCTCACCAGTTCCGCGCCGCGGGTGCGGGTGTCGGCGGCATTGACGAAGAAGCTGGCGCTCTGCAGGCCGGCCACGCCGAACTGCTGCTGCACGTAGTCGGTCAGCGCATCACCGGTGATGCTTTCCGACAGCGCGATGCGGTCATCGATATCGATCTGGAAGAAGTCCAGCGAGACATCGAAATGCTCACCGATGCGGCTGGTGAAGCCCAGGCTGGTGTTGAGCGACTTCTCCGGCTTCAGATCGGTGGCGCCGAGGCCGCGCGCGATCGGATTGTTGACCGACAGCACGCGGCCCTGCACCAGTTGGCCGGCGGCGTTGTAACCGGTTGAGGTGGACTCGTAGCCGATCTGCGCCAGCGACGGGGCACGGAAGTTGTTGGAGATCGCACCGCGCAGCGCGAAGGCCGGGGTGAATTCATAGCGCAGGCCGAGCTTGCCGGTGAGCTCGCCGCCGAAGTCGTCGCTGTGCTCGTAGCGCGCCGCCAGATCGCTGGAGAAATGCTCGCCGAACTGGCTGGACAGGCTGGCGTAGGCGCTGGCCACATCGCGCGACAGCGAGGTGGCATCCTGCGGAATCAGGCCGCCGCCGGCCTGCGAGCCGGTCGGGCGATCCGTGAACGGGCCGGCAGCATAGCTGCTCGGGTCGCCCGGGCGGGTCTGGTAATGGTCGCGGCGCGCTTCCAGACCCAGGCCCAGGCTGTGGGTGATGCTGTCGCCCTGCGAGAACACGCGGCCGAGGTCGACGTTCGCCACCGTCAGCTCGTTGCGGTAATCACCGGTCTTGAACCGGGTCGGGCTGGTCGGGCCCAGCGAGGCGTTCAGCGAGTTGCGCAGGCGGTAGGTGAACGTGTTGACGCCGTAATCCAGGCTGGCATCGTAGTTCCACTCGCCCCACTGGCCCTTCGCGCCGGCCACGGCCTGCACGTCGCGGTTCTCGCCTTCGGAAATCGGGCGGTAGCCGTTCGGGTAGATCTGCGCCCAGTTGGCGTCGCTGTCCGGGTAGCGGAAGTAGTTCGCGCCTTCGCTGTCGCGCTGGTTGAAGGTGGCGAAGCTGTAGAACGTGGAGGTCTCACCGAACGGCAGCTGCGCGTTGTACCAGGCGTTGAGATCCTTGGTCTTGCCATCGCCGAGCTCGTAGTTGCGCTTGCCTTGCAGGGCCAGGTTGGTCGGGGTCTGGTCCCACGGCGGGATCTGGTCGAAGCCGGCGCGGTTGGTGCCCTCGTGGTTCTTCAGTTCCAGGCCGACACGCAGGAAGCCGCCGTTGTCGCCCAGCGCAGTGCCGACCTTGGCGCTGGCGTAGCTGGTCTGGCCATCGGTGAGGGTGCGGTCGATCGGCTTGAGATCGGTGTGGTTGGCGCCGAAGCTGGCTTCGAACGCGCCACCTTCCGGGGCGTCATCGAGGATCACGTTGATCACGCCGGCCACCGCATCGGAGCCATACAACGCGCCGGCGCCATCGCGCAGCACCTCGATGCGCTTGATCGCGCTGACCGGGATCGCGTTGAAGTCGACCGGGGTGGTGCCCTTGCCGATCTTGCTGTCGGTGTTGACCAGCGCGCTGCTGTGGCGGCGCTTGCCGTTGACCAGCACCAGCACCTGATCGGGCGAGAGCCCGCGCAGCTGGGCGGCACGGATGTGGTCGGCACCGCCGGAGTTGGACTGGCGCGGGAAGTTGAACGAGGGCAGCAGCGCCTGCAGCGCGCTGCCCAGTTCGCCATTGGCCACACCGGCCTTGCGGATGTCCTCGGCGGTGAGCACGTCCACCGGCGAGGTGGATTCCAGCACGGTCCGGTCCACGGCGCGGGTGCCGGTGACGATCACGGTGTCCAGCGTTTTGGCGGTGGTCGGCGCGTCCTGCGCAAGTACGTCCTGGGCCAGCAGGGGGGAGGAGAGGACGAGCGCGATGGCAAGGCCAAGGCGCGACGCGGACGGACGG